>JBEVDC010000241.1:0-5047 GCA_040514195.1 Candidatus Limnocylindrales bacterium
CCCGTACACGGCGGCGCTCGTGGTCCTCGGCCTGCTCGTGGCCATCCTGGTCCCGTCCGAGGCCATCGAGGTCACGCCCGAGATCGTGCTCGTGGTGCTCGTTCCGGGGCTCGTCTTCGAGGCCGCCTTCCGCCTCGACATCGAGCACGTGCGCCCGACCCTTGGCGCGTCGACCCTCCTGGCGGTGCCCGGGGTGCTCCTGACGGCGGGGCTGGTGGCCGTCGTCCTGTCCATGACCGTGGCCATGCCGCTCAACTCCGCCTTCCTCGTCGGCGCCATGGTCTCGGCCACCGACCCGGTGGCCGTCATCGCGACCATGCGCAATGTGCGGGTACCGGAGCGGCTCTCGACCCTCGTCGAGACCGAGAGCCTCTTCAACGACGGGACCGGCATCGTCCTCTTCACCATCGCCCTGGCCAGCGGAGCGGCGATCTCGGGCGGCGTGGTCACGTTCATCCTCACCGTCCTCGTCAGCGTGGTCATCGGTCTGGTCCTCGGCGGCATCGCGGCGTGGCTCGGCGGCCGCCTCGATGACGTGAACCTGGAGCTGACCCTCACGCTCATCGCCGCGTATGGCGTCTACTTGGTCGCGGACCGACTCCACCAGTCCGGCATCATCGCCACGGTCGTGGCCGGCATCGTGATCGGAAACTATGGCCGTCGGTTCGGCATGTCGGCCAGATCGAGGGTCGCCATCGACACCGTCTGGACCTTCATCGCCTTCGTCCTGACCGCGCTCGTCTTCCTGCTCATCGGCCTGACCATCACGCCCGACGGGTTGATCGATGCCGCCGTCCCGATCGCCTGGGCAGTGGGCGCCATCCTGGTCGGGCGCGCGCTCGTGGTCTACGGCCTGCTCGGCGGCCTCGGCCGGACCGGATTCGGGCGGCGCGCCGGGCTCCGCCTGCCCATCGCCTGGTCGCATGTCCTGTTCTGGGCGGGACTCCGAGGCGCCATCGCCGTTGCGCTGGCCCTTTCACTGCCGGGTGACCTGCCCGACCGGGAGCTCCTGCAGGGCATCGTCTTCGGCATCGTCCTCTTCACCCTGTTCGTCCAGGGCACGACCGCTGGCTGGCTGATGCGGCGGATCGGTCTCGGCGGCGACGGTCCCACGGAGCCCGGGTCAGCAAGTCGAGCGACGGGTACGGCAGGGCCACCGACCTGAGTGCCGCCGTTAGCCGTCCGCCCCCAGCGAGGGCACCGACGGCAGTTGGCCCGGGTGGGAGGTCGGCACCCAGGGAATCATGGCGAACGTCAGCCGGGCGCCGTCACCATCTTGGCCGCGCCTGGCGCAGGTTGATGCTCTGGAGGATCCCGAGGCCGACCGCGATGCTGATGAGCGACGCGCCGCCGTGGGTCACGAAGGGCAGCGGGATGCCGGTGATGGGCATGATCCCGATGACCATGCCGACGTTGACCAGAACCTGGAAGAGGATCATCGAGGCCACGCCGGCTGCGAAGGCGAGCGCGAACGGATCCTCGGCCCTCCACCCGGCGAGCAGGACGCGCCAGAGCAAGGCAACGAACAGACCGAGTACAAGGATGCCACCGATGAAGCCCAACTCTTCAGCCAGGATGGCGTACACGAAGTCGGTGGTCTGGACCGGCAGGAAGTCGAGCTGGTTCTGCGTGCCGTTGGTGATGCCCTTGCCGAAGAGGCCGCCGGAACCGACCGCGATGCGCGACTGCACGAGCTGGTAGCCCGAGCCGAGCGGATCGGCCGCGGGATCGAGGAACGATGTCAGGCGCTGCTTCTGGTAGTCGCGCAGGACGTAGTTCCAGATGAACGGCAGCGCTGCCAGGCCCATGGCTCCGATGAGGGCCAGCCAGCGCACGCTGGCGCCGGACAGGAAGAGGGTGCCGGCCAGGATGGCCAGGAAGACGAGCGAGGTCCCGAGGTCGGGTTGCATCAGGACGAGGACCATCGCTGGAGCTACCAGGAGCCCGGCTCCGACGATCGTCCAGGGTCCGCCCATGCGCTGGGCTGGTCGACTGGCGATCCAGTTGGCGAGGACCACGATCATCAGGATCTTGGCGATCTCGGAGAATTGGAACTGGAGACCGAAGACGGTCACCCAGCGGGCCACACCACCGACGCCGTCGCCGATCACGAGCGAGCTGACGAGCAGGGCGATGTTGGCGAAGTAGAGGGGCCAGGCGAACGTCTTCAGCCAGCGGTAGTCGAAGGCGGCAACGACCGCGAAGGCGACGATGGCCAAGGCAAGCCAGATCAGCCCGCGTGTGAAGGTGGTGCCCTCGGTCAGCGGTGTGGAGCCCGAGTTGGTGTAGGCCATGAGAAGCCCGATGATGGCCAGCAGCAGCGCGTAGATGACGAGCTGGGCATCGAACGCCTTCCAGATCGCCCCGGCCGAGCGAACGGCCCAGGCCTGGACGCGTGTCGGTTCCAAACGCATCGTGCCCATGCGCTTCAGTTCCCCTGGTAGAAGTTGCCGCGTTTGAGCAGGTCGAAGTTTCGGAGGTCCTTCTTGATCCCGTAGTGGATCTGCAGGAAGTACTTCACGATCTCGGTCGCCACGTTGCCCTTCGTCCGTGAGTCGTAGGCGAAAGCGAGCACCGCCAGCTCCGAGTCGGTCCGAGCGACCGCTCGCGTGCCCTTCGGGTCATCGGCCGTGACGCGCTCCTTCTTGGGCACGAACGCCGCGAACCACGAGTGGTACGGCAATCGGCCCTTCTTGTCTCGAAGGCCGAATTCGGCCGTGCCCGACTTGCCGGCCACGACAATGGGCAGATCGACGAGGTTGTAGGTGTGGCCGATGGTCACCACCCGCCGGGCTGCGAGGCGCATCGTCCGCAGGACGCTGGGATCGACCGGCAGTTCGCGGATGAGCTGCGGCTCGAAGTCGCGCTGGACCGTGCCGTCGGGGTTCATGATGCGACGGACGATCTGGGGCTGGTAGAGCTTGCCGCCGTTCGCGAGCGCCGCATAGGCGTTCAAGAGCTGGATCGGCGTGGCCGTGTCGTAACCCTGGCCGATGCCTGCCTGGTACGTCTCGCCCGGGAAGATGGGCTGGCCGAAGACCTCCTGCTTCCACTCGTTGGAGGGCACGGTGCCGCGCGCCTCCGCTGGCAGGTCGATACCGGTCCGTTCTCCGAACCCGTACTGCTTCGCCCAGTAGGCGAGGCGGTCGATGCCGAGTCGACCAGCGACCTGGAAGAAGTACGTGTCGCTCGAGTGACCGAACCCGTCGTAGATGTTCAGCGGGCCCCAGCCACGCCGATTCCACTCCCAGAAACGGAAGCCTTGTCCGAGCGTCAGGAATGGCTTCGTCGTGATGCGCTCGTTGGCCTTGATCTTGCCGTCCTCGAGGGCCCCGGTGCCGGCCACCAGTTTGTACGTCGAGCCGGGCGGAAACTGCTCGCTGATCGCGTGGTTGAGGAGCGGTCGGTGTGCATTCGTGGCGAGCTTGGCGTATTCCTTCGCCGTGATGCCGCGGGCGAAGAGGTTGTTGTCGTAGCTCGGCAACGAGACCATCGCCAGGACCTCGCCGGTCTGCGGATTCATGACGATGACGACGCCTCGCTTGAGGCCCGCCAAGCGCATGGCCCACTTGAGCGCCTTCTCCGCCTCACGCTGGGTCTTGACGTCGAGGCTGAGCTCGAGCGATGCGCCGGCGATCGGGGGCCGCACTTCGTTCAAGACCCGGATCTTCCGGCCGGCGGCGTCGCGCTCCACCTGTTCGACGCCGTATTGGCCGCGGAGTTCGGTCTCGTAGACGCGCTCGACGCCAGCTTTGCCGATCGTATCGTCGGGCAGGTAACCGATCTCGCGGAGCTTTTCCAGGTCCTCCGCAGAGACCGGTCCGTTGTAGCCGACGAGCTGTGACACGAGGGGCCCGAGGGGATACTCGCGGCGTGCTTCCGCATCGACCTGGACGCCGGGCAACATGAGGTGCTCCTCGGCGATCAGGCGCGCAGTCGCCTCGGGCACATCCGCAGCGATGCGCACCAGGTCGAATCGGGAGCCCGGATTGCGGTCGATGGCCTCGTTGATGTCAGCCGTCTCAAGCGCGAGCAGGCGAGAGAGGCGGGCGACGACCGATTCACGCTTCGAGAAGGGCAGGTCGGCCGGTCGGATCTTGACCGTGAACGAGGGCACGTTCTTGACCAACTCGACGCCGTTGCGGTCGTAGATCAAGCCACGCGCTGACGCCGTCGACTGCAGGATCATGCGGTTGTCATCGGCCAGCGTGGCGTAGTGGCCGCTGTCGGCGACCTGGAGCTGGAAGAGTCGGAGACCGAGCGCCCCGACGACCAATGAGACGAGGATCCCGAAGGTCACGAAGCGGGGCAGGAGCCGCTCTCGTGGCGAGCGCCGCTCGAGGTCGATCGCGGTCATCCGATCACCAGTCCAAGCGCTCGGTCGCGCCGTAGCGCAGCCAGACCAGGCGCATCGTCGCCGCGACGGGCAGCGCGATAGCGGCATCGACGAGCGAGATGGAGAGCACGGACGCCAACGAGATCATCGGGTCGAGCCCTGTCGTGGCGGCGAGAAGGAATGCCTCGAGGATCTGGAAACCCCAGGCGAGGACGAAGACGGCTCCGGTCGCGATGAGCACGCGTCGCTGGGGGAGGAAGCGCGCGGTGACGATGATCACGCCTGCCAGCAGGAGAAGCACGAGCGAGGTGGCGCCCAGCTGTCGTCCTGGTGTCAAAAGATCGAGCATGAGGCCTCCGACGAAGGCCCAGGTGAGGCCGACTTCGATCCCGATCATCATCGTCGCTGTCACGGAGAAGATGAAGATGAGGTCGGGCTTCACGCCCGCGATGGTCAATTCCGGTAAGACGCTGACTTCGAGCAGTGCCACCACGACGGCTCCGACCGCGGCGAGAGGGATGCTCATCGAGTCGTCGCCTCGTGTAGACCCCGGCGCCCGAAGAGGGTGGCGATACCGGGCGAGCTGCCGGCCGGGAGTATACCGCGGTCGGGCGAGATGACCCGCCCGCGCTCCGTGCAGCGCTGTTCCACGTGGAACATCTCCCCGACCAGCGTCGGAGGCTGGATCAAGGATCACGCCAAAAGCGGCCG
>JBEVDC010000005.1:0-3390 GCA_040514195.1 Candidatus Limnocylindrales bacterium
ACGTTGCCAGGCGGTCAGTGCGAAGCCTCGGAAGAAGACCTCCTCGGCGATGGGCGCCACGACCGCAGCACCGACGACCACGATGAGCGTCGCCAGACCACCCTCGACCGCAGGGATGCGACTGGTCGGCTGGACGTCGAGGATCGTGGCCAGGATGCCGGCGCCGAGGAGCACGGGCACGACCACGGGCACGGTCACGATGAGACCGAACGCGGCATCGCTCAGGAACCGCCCGGCCCGCCCCGGTCCGGGCGGCCAGCCCATCTGCGTCCATGACAGCGCTCCGGTGCGAACGACGAAGAAGATGATGACGACCACGTAGCCGTCGGCGACCACGAGCAGGCCGAGCAGGAAGTCGGAGCCCGACTCGATGCCCAGCAGACCTGCCAGGCCGAGGACCACCGCCAGGCACGAGCTCAGAGTCGCGGCCGCGAAGAAGCCGAGCACAGGCGACGGGCCACGGTAAGCGGACGCCGGCCGAAGCGTCCGTCTGGCCACCACCTGGTAACCGCAGGCCGCGACCAATCCGATCGACGCCGTCACGAGCCCGGCGAGGGCCAGCTCACGGCCTCCTCCAGCCGTCGCGAGGAGGCCGATCAGCACGGTCGCGAGGCCGATGCCGGTCAACAGCCAGGCGACCAGGTAGAGGCCGCCGGCCGGCCGATCGAGGCTGAAGGTGCTGGTGCGCCCGATGTCGAGTGCGCCAGGCTCCGCTGGGTCGTCCACCGGCGAGTCGCCGTCGGGCCCCGTCGTACGGGGCTCGGTCACCGAGAGCTGGCCGTCCGCCGCTTCGGTTCGACTGGTGAGGCGCCCGTCGACGGATCGTCGACGGAGGCCGCGGCGATCGTCCTCGACCGGACGGGGATCCGCGTCGTGGTCGAGTCACGCAGCAACTCCGGGCGCTCGAAGTCCTTGCCACACCAGGCGCAGAGCGACCAATCGAGCTCGACGAGCTTGCTGCAGCTCGGGCAGACGCGGCGCAAGCGGTTGCGACAGCTCGGACAGATGATCCAGTCATGCTCGACGCGGCGATGGCAATTCGCGCAGTGCGCCTGAGCCTCGACCTCGACGAGCATGGCCTCTTCGGCCAATGCCCGCTCGTTCGCCTCGGCGATCGTCTCGCCCGGCCGCACGATCTTGTAGACGATGGCGGCGAAGACGAAGAAGACCGGGGTGAAGACGACGATGAAGGCGGCCGCGAGGTAGGGCAGGATGGGGTTGGCCGTCCGGCGGCTCATGTCCTTGTAGGCCCACAGCGCCGTCGCCAGCCAGAGCATGACCACGTAGATGGCGATGAGCTGGAACCCGAGCTGGACGGTCGGGTTGTCCAGGATGCCCTGGAAGAATTCACCGATCGTATCGAGGATCTGTTCCATCGGACCCGGTCGGGTTGCCTCCTATCGCTCGCGGGGACTCGCGGGCCGGCGCGAGTGTAGCAGGTGGTCGACGGCCCTCAGGGCGCTCGTCGGGGGCCTCGGGCCTGCCAGGCGGATGACGTGCCACGGCGCTCCAGCGTGACGGACGACCTCACGCGGGCGGAGGTTCCGATCTCGCCGACTCGTGGCCGAGCAGGGACATCAGGCCGCCCACGAAGGTGAGCAGGCCGCCGATCGCGAAGAGCCAGGCTCCGGGACCGACGACCGAGATGGAGTCGACGCGCTCCCAGAAGACGCCCACCACGAAGATGCCGAAGATGGTCGGCAGCCAGCCGGTGCGAACGCGGGCGCTCAGGCCGACGGATTGGATGGCCAGGAACAGGAGGACCAGGTCCACCAGGAAGACGACGATCCGGCTGCTGCGGCTGAACCCCCAGGCATCGAAGAGGCTGATCCCCGGCAGCAGGGGCGACCAGGGCAGGAAGAAGGCGATGGCGATGACCGTCAGCCCCACGGCGGCGATCCGACCACCCGCAGTCTCCGGGATGGCCAGGGGCAGGTCGGCGAAGATTCCGGCCCTGGGCTCGTCGACCTTCGCGACGGATGCCGGGGCGTCGGGCGGATCGACTCCGGGGCGAGACGAATACCACTGGTTGGGGCCGAGCTCCGGATCGACCGTCGGCGCGACGCTGGCTGGGATGGCCGCCGTATGCACGGCCGGCGTCGTCGGCCCTGGTGGCTCCGCCGGCGGCGGGGGTGGCGGAGGCCAGCCACGCACGGCCTCCCCCGTCCCGGCAGTTGCCCGCGGCTCGCCGCTTGGCGATGATGGCCAAGAAGGCGTCGAGGTCGGAGGCGCCGGTCGCGCTTCATCGGGTGCAGGACGTCGGACGGCGGCGAGGATCGCGCCGCAGGTGCGACAGGTCAGCCACTCCGGCTCGACGGGCGCCGAGCACGTCGGGCAGCGCGTTGCCCGGGATCCCACAGCCTCAGGTTCCATGGACCTAGTGTCCGACGTCCGTCCAGTCCCCTGCCACGCTCACGCGGCTGGTCCAGAGGTGCGCGCGGACGATGGACGCGACACCGCAGAGCAGCAGTAGGCCCAGCCAGACCGCGACCACGACTGCTGCCGCGACGAACGCCAGGACGGCATCGGGCGCGGAGGCCTCCGGCCTCGCCATCTGCGACCACGCGGCCCGGGCTCGCTGCCAGGTGGCTGAGATGACGAACAGGCCCGGCGCGAGGACCACAAGGGTCACGATCCAGCCCAGGCTCGCCGTGGCGACGATGCTCCACAGGCTCCGGCCCGGCCCGCGCGACGATCGGTCGTGTACCAGGACACGTCGTGCGAGGGTGCCGTCGATCGCTTCGGCGACCACGATCGCCGCCGCCAGCGCACCGATGGGGACGGCCGCGCGGGCCACGACCCGTACCACGAGCGGCACGGCCAGGTCACCCGGCAGCAGCAGCTCGCTGCGGACGTCGTCAACCAGCCCGGAGATGGTGACCAACACCGCGATGGCGATGGGGGCGAGGGCGAGCAGCTCGACCGACGACAGGCGACGAACGGCGACGCGCGCCGGGCCCTCCAGTCCCAGCCCCCAGCGGACGTGGATGGCCTGCTGTGCGATGGCAGCGAGCACGAGCGCCACGGCCAGGATCGCGATCAGCGCTATGCCGCCGAGCACGAGGAGCGACAGGAGCGGACCGTCGAGGCGGCCGGTCGAGATGACCGCCGGCCCGAGGATCGTGGCCAGGCCGACCGGGCTGGGCAGTGTCAGGATCGGTAAGGCCAGGACGACGATGCCACCGCGGACGAGGAAGCCGAGCATCCCGATCGGCCACGCCTCCGCGTCCGAGACCGCCGCATCGAGCGCCGCGGCTAGGCGTCGCCCGATGATCACCCGGGCGTGCCGGCCGCGTCGAGCGCCCGTGCGAAGGCCTCGACCACCTCTCCCGCCAGCTCGTTGGTGCGCATCGTTGCCGCCCGGACCGGGTCCCACTTGACGGCCAGCTG
>JBEVDC010000036.1:0-3422 GCA_040514195.1 Candidatus Limnocylindrales bacterium
TCGGCCCCCATGGCTCGGCCTGCTCGGCCACGACTTCGCGCCGTTTGACCAGCTCAAGCAGGGCCAGGAAGGTGACGGCCATGACGACGCGGTCGGTCATGCCGGCGAGCAGGTCCTGGAGGACGATCGAGGGTGCGCCGGCGAGGGCGAAACGGATCACTGACGTCCGGTCTGCCAGCGTAATGGAGCGCGGCAGGACCTCGGGCAAGGGTGGCGTCGGGGGCACGAGCCGGGCGCTTCGGACGAGCGCGGCCGCGAGCAAGGTCACATCGAGCGGCCGCTCATCTGCCGGTCGGGCAGCCGCCGAAGCGGCCGCGGCAGCCGCGGCCGCTTCGCGGTGATGCAGGGGCGGTTGGACCCGCAGGCGCTGACCAAGGAGGACGCTCGCGTCGCGGTACAGCCGGTACACGATGAGGCGTCGGCGGAGCGCCTCCTCCGGGTCCGCCTCCTCCGGCGCGAGCCCAGCCGGCGGCGCCGACGGGCGCGGCAAGAGTGCGCGCGACTTGATGAGGATGAGCTGCGCCGCGACGGTGACGAAGGTGCTGACGTGCGGCAGGCGGTCACCGGGCAGACGCGAGAGCGCCTCGAGGTAGGCGCCTGCAAGGTCGCCGAGGCGGACCGTCAAGACGTCGAGCTGACGCTGCTCGATGAGCGACAGGAGCAGGCCCAGCGGGCCCTCGAAGGCCTCGATGTGGACCTGCGTGGCTGCCTCGGGACGTCGGTCGAAGGTGAAGCTGACCGCCGCTTGCGTGTTCGATGGACTCGGCACCATGACCGGCACCAGCTGGCGAGCCATCAGCTGGCCTCGTCGGCGAGGCGAAGCGCCTCCCCGGCCACGGGATCGGCCGGCTCTGCCTGGTGGCGGATGAGGTCGGCTGTCCGCGGCGTACAGCCCGCGGCCGTCGCCAGCTCGGCGGACCGAACGGCGTGATCTCGCAGGCGGCCGAAGGCGGATCCGAAGCCCGGCAGTCGGGCCAACGCTCGCTCGACGGCGGTGCCGTAGTGGTCTCCGAGCGACCAGGCCACGCGATGCCAGACACCGACCGTCGGACCCTTGGAGGCGTCGTGCAGGAGCCCCGCCAGGAGCAGCTCCCGATCGTCGCCATGGCCCGCGCCCCGCAGTGCGGCGACGACATCGAGTCCGTGGCGCTGGTCGGCCCGGTGCATCGCCCCGAAGAGCCGGAGCTGTGCCGGCGTGAGCCAGTCCGCCAGGGCGGTCCGCTCCGCGGGCGTGACCCGGCCCGTCAGGTGCCGAACGAACTGGCGGGTCTTGCCCGCCCACCAGCCACCCACTAGGCGGAGAAGCCTGTCAAGAGGCTGAAGATGCCGCCCGCGACTCGACCCAGGATGAGCGAGATCGGCCCTCCGCCGGGGAGGATGAAGCCGAGGGCGATGAGACCGATGAGGATCATCGGGCCGTAGCGCTCGATCTGTGCCAGCTGGAAGCGATAGCGATACGTCTGCAGCGGCGACAGGAAGCCCTTCAGGACCGCCCAGCCGTCGAGCGGCGAGATCGGGATGAGGTTGAAGCAGAACAGGAGCACATTGATCCAGACGAACGCGATCAGGACGTCGTAGGCCATGAGGAGCGCCTGGTTCGCGATGATGACGGCCTGGAAGTCGCCCGAGAACTCGATCGCGCGGACGACGAAGGCGCCGGCCGTGGCCATGATCAGGTTCGACACGGGGCCAGCCGCCGCCACCAGGGCCTCGCCGCGATGGCCGCCCTGGAGGTTCGCGGGGTTGACTGGCGTCGGCTTGGCCCAGCCCAGGGGGACAGCCGCGACCGCAGCGCTGACCAGCAACAGGATGCCGCCGGTCGGATCGAAATGTCGGCGCGGATCGAGGCTGATGCGGCCCATGTACCGGGCGGTGGCGTCGCCCAGGCGATTCGCCGTCCAGGCATGGCTGAACTCGTGGATGGGGAAACCGACGAGCAGGATGATGATGGCCGCGATGAGGGCCGCGATGTTCTGTTCGTTCACGCTTGCCTACAGCCGCCCGAGCAGTTCGTGTTTCTTCGCCTCGTACTCGTCGGGCGTGATGGCGCCGCGATCGCGGAGGTCGGAGAGCTGCGCCAGCGTTCGCGTGATCTCCTCGGCGTCATCGGCTTCCTCTGAGGCAGCGCCTGGGACGCCGGCCGGCGGCTGGGCGGCAGGGCTCGACACGGTGCCCGACATGACGTTGTCGGTGCGGACGGGCGGCGCCGGCGTTGCGCCACCGATCTCGAGATCCAGGGCGTGCTTGCGATTGAGCATCTCGACCTTGAAGCGCGCCGCGCCGGCCAGCATCCGGTAGCGATCGATGGCCGCGTCGGCGGCGGTCAGGATGTCGAGGTCGCCGTAGCCAAGCATCCGGGCGATGACGCCCTGGCGGAGCACGGCGTCGTTGATCTTCTCGAGCGAACTGTCGGCAGCGTTCTTGTTGAAGACGCCCTCGACCTTCATGATCCGCCGGTTCGTGACGATGTAGTCCTGCGCCCACCATCGCCAGGCGTGGAGGATGAAGAGGAGGATGCCCACGACCAGCGCGGCCAGCGCGATCCAGGCGAGCACGTCTCGTGCCGGGCTCTCGACGCTGAAGACGAAGATGATGATCAGTGCGCCGATCGTCACCAGCCAGGCAAGCAGCGCCCAACGGGCCTTGGCCACGAGCGCCAGCCAATGCTGGCGCGAGCGGACGATGATGATCTCGCCGTCGGCCAGCAGGGTGTCGGCGTAGCGCATGGCCCCGGAGTCCTCCGCAGTTCAGGCGCGCGGATGGGCGCGCGCGTAGACCTGTCTGATTCGCTCGCCCGTCAGGTGGGTGTAGAGCTGGGTGGTCGTAATACTCGCATGCCCGAGCAGTTCCTGGACGACCCGGAGGTCCGCACCACCCTCGAGCAGATGCGTGGCGAACGAGTGGCGCAGGGTGTGCGGCGTGACGTGGCCGGCCAGATGGGCCGAGGTCGCCGCCTCCCGGACAGCTCGCCAGGCCGCCATGCGCCCGAGCCGGCGCCCTCGCGTCGATACGAAGAGCGGGCCGCCCCGTGCCGGGCCAGCGTCATCACCACCGACCAGCTCCGGCCGGACGTCGGCGATGTAGCGACCCAGGGCATCGAGGGCGACGTCGCCGACCGGCACCATCCGCTCCTTGTTGCCCTTCCCGATGACGCGCACGAAGCCGCCTTCCAGCGAGAGGTCCTGACGGTCGAGCGCGAGCGCCTCGGAGATGCGCAACCCCGATGCGTAGAGCAGCTCGAGCATGGCCCGGTCCCGGATGCCGCGCGGTGAGGCTCCAGACGGCGCCGCCAGGAGCGCCTCGACCTGGGGCACGTCGAGGGTGTCGGGCAGGCGCCGCGCCGGCCGTGGCAGGTCGAGCAGGCCGGCGATGTCGCGGTCGATCAGCTCCTCGGCGAACGCGAAGCGATAGAAGGCCCGGAT
>JBEVDC010000169.1:0-3572 GCA_040514195.1 Candidatus Limnocylindrales bacterium
GGGCCGCTCGCGGGTGAGCTGCTCCGGAGGGCGGGCTTGACCGACCCTCCGCGCTTCCTCGCCCACCAGCACGCGGATGTCGCCGGCATCCCGTGCCATGTCATGCGCCTGTCCTTCACGGGTGAGGCGGCATTCGAGCTCCACCACCCGGTCCACCACTCGCCCGAGCTCTGGCGGGCACTCTTGGACCTGGGCACCGATCTGGGCATCCGACCGCACGGGCTCCAGGCCCTCTTCGGGCTTCGGCTCGAAAAGGGCCACGTCATCGTGGGTATGGATACCGAGCTCGACACGACGCCGCGGCGGCTGGGCATGGACTGGGCCGTGCGCATGGAGAAGCCGCGCTTCCTTGGTCGAGCTGCCCTCGAACGGACGGGCAAGCTGCCCGACCACCGACGGCTGTTCGGCTTCACGATGCCCGGTCCTGCCCCGACCGAGGGCAGCCCCATCCTCTCGGGCGGCGAGATCGTCGGCCACGTCAGCGGCAGCTGGTTCTCGCCGCTCCTCGGTCACGCGGTCATGCTCGGCTGGCAGAAGCGGACGCCGTTCGTGGATCGTGTCGAGATCGGCGGCCGCGAGGCGGTCGTCACACCGACCCCCTTCTACGACCCGGAGGGCAAACGTGCCCGCGCTTGAGGGTGTGCGCGGCCTGCGGGTCGTGGCCGAGCCGGCCGCGCTCGATGGCGCTCGCTGGGTGAACCCCATGGATGCCGAGGTCACGGTGCTGCGCGTGGCGCCGGACGAGGTGATCGCCATCGGCGCGCTGGAGGTGCAGCTGGACGACGATCACGCCATCGTCGCCGAGGAGCACGGCCTGGTCTCCGTGTGGTGTGAGCTGTCGGACGTCGCGGCCCATCTCGAATGGAGCCTGCCCGTCGAGCGACCCACGTTCACACAGGGCGCCGTGGCGGGCGTGCCCGCCAAGCTCTGGTTGCCCGGCGGCGAACGTGCCTTGCTGATCACGGCAGCCGCCTACGCCCACGAGCTGACCGACCGACTCGGCTGGCTGCCGTGAGCGAGTACACCCGCACGCTCCCGGCCATGCGCTGGCCGGATGCCCCGAAGGCGGCCTACGACGTCGTCATCATCGGTGGTGGCGGCCACGGACTATCGACCGCCTACCACCTCGCGACGCGCCATGGCATCACGAACGTGGCCGTCCTGGAGGCCGACTACATCGCCTCGGGCAACACCGGCCGAAACACGACCATCATCCGCGCCAACTACGGCCTGCCCGAGGCCATCCGCTTCTACCAGCACTCCCTCGAGCTCTACCAGCAGCTCGAGGCCGAGACGGGCGCGGCGATCTTGCATCAAACGAAGGGCATCCTATGGATGGCCCACACGGAGATGGCCATGCGCACGGAACGCGGCCGCTGCCTGATGGACACCGCCTGCGGCGCGAAGACGGCGATGGTCACACCGGCGCAGATCAAGTCGCTGGTACCGCAGATCGACCTGACCGGCGGCGGCCGCTATCCCATCCTCGGGGCTTCGTACCACACCGAGGCGGCCACCGCCCGCCACGATCGCGTCGCCTGGGCCTACGCCTCGGGCGCCTCGCAACGCGGCGTCGACATCTTCCAGCACGCACGCGTGACGAGGCTGGTCAAGCAGGGCGAGCGTGTCACCGGCGTGGAGACGCCGGCCGGGCCGATCGCCGCGGGGGTCGTGCTCTCCGCCGTCGGCGGCCGCATCACCGCCGTAGCCGCCATGGCCGGCCTCCGGCTACCCATCCGAACCCACCCGCTGCACGCCTTCGTGACCAACGACCACGCGCCGGGGTTCGGGCCGATCGTGGCCAGCACCGAACTGATGTGCTACGCGTCGCAGACCGACCGCGGCCAGATGCTCATCGGCGCCGAGTTCGACCCGCAGCCGTCCTACTCGCGCCAGTCGTCCTTCAGCGCCCTGCGCAGCTACACCTGGAAGATCACGCGGCTGCTGCCGTTCCTGCGTCAGATGCGCGTCCTGCGCACATGGGCCGGCATCTGCGACATCTCCGCCGACTACAGCCCCATCATGGGCGCGACGCCGGTGGACGGCTTCCTGGTCACGACCGGCTGGGGGACCTGGGGCTTCAAGGCCATCCCGGCCGGTGGGGAGGCGATGGCCGAGCTGATCGCGACCGATCGGACCCCGGCGTTGATCGCGCCCTTCGCGCTCGACCGCTTCCAGCGTGATCACGTGCTGGCCGACCAGGGCTCGGCCGGGACACGCTGATGCACTGGCTCGATTGCCCACGCTGCGGCCGCCGCCCACTCGACGAGTACGTCTTCGGCGGCGAGCGCCGATCCGTGCCCGACACCATCGACGACCCGGATGCGCGCGACTTCGACGAGGTCTGGGTCTTCGAGAACCCCGAGGGACCGACCACCGAGCGCTGGTTCCATGCCTTCGGCTGCCGGCGCTGGCTGACCGTCAGACGGGACACGAGCATCGACGTCGTGCTCGAGGTGACCTGAGCTGGCCCCGCTGGCCGACCGCTTCATCGAGCTCCTGCTGCGCGGGCGCCTGCGCTTCGGCGCCGGAGCCATCGAGGCCCTGCCCGAGCTGATCACCGACACCGGTGGTCGGCGCGCCTTCGTGGTCAGCGACCCCGGCGTCCTGCGCGCCGGCGTCGTCGACCGGGTACGAACGATCCTTGAGGCCGCCCGCCTCCCGGTGGCGGTCTATGCCGCGGTCGAGCCGAACCCTGACACGGCGTCGATCCGGCGCGGTAGCGACGCCCTGGTCGCCTTCGGGACGGCCGGCACGACCGTCGTGCCTGTCGGCGGTGGCTCGTCGATCGACTCGGCCAAGGTCATCGCGCTCCACGCCGTCAACGGCGGCGACGTGTTGGCGCTCGGCTATCACCGCGTGGATCTCGCGCCGGGCGGCCCCTTGATCGCCGTGCCGACGACGGCCGGCACGGGCTCCGAGACGAACACCTACGGCGTCATCACCGACGAGTCGGCCGGGCGCAAGGCGTACGTCGGCCATCCGTCGCTCCTGCCCGCCTGGACGATCCTCGACCCGGCCCTGACGACGGGCCTGCCGCCGGCCGCCACCGCTGCCACCGGCGTGGACGCCATGACCCACGCGATCGAGTCGCTCCTCTCCGCGAACCCCAACCCACTCGCCGAGGCGCTGGCGCTCCAGGTCATCCGCACGGTGGGTGCGTGGCTGCCCCGAGCGGTCGCGTAAGGCGGCGACTTGGAAGCGCGATCGCAGCTCCTCTTCGCCTCGCACCTGGCGGGCATCGGCCAGGCGAGCGGCTCCGGTGTCGGCCTGATCCACGCGCTCGGCCACGCCATCGGGACTCGCGGGCGGCTGCCGCACGGGACCGCGCTGGCGACCGTGCTGCCCGAGGTGCTCGCCTTCTACGCGGCCGAGCCTGGCCTCCGCGACCGCGAGCTGGCGCTCATGGCCGTCGCCATGGGAGCGGCATCGCCGACCGAGGACGATGGCACCGGCGCGCTCGCGGCGAGCGGCGCGCTGCGGGTCTTCCTGACGTCGATCGGCCAGCGCCAGACCCTCCGGGTGCTCGGCTTCGACGAGGCGATGCTCGAGCTCGTCGTGGTGGACGCCAT
>JBEVDC010000047.1:0-6684 GCA_040514195.1 Candidatus Limnocylindrales bacterium
CGAGATGCACGAGATGCTCAGCGGGCGCGACGGCGACAAGATCCTGAGCATCCTGCGGCGCATCTCCTCCGTGGTCGTCGTCGATACGCCGGCCTCGGTCGGCGAGATGGTCATGGCCTTCCTCGATGCAAGCGACATGGTCATCGAGGTCGTGACCTACGATTCGACGACCATCGTCAACACGCGGTCGATGGCGGAGTTCTTCCGCGCCATCGGCTACCCGCCGACCAAGGTCCGCTACCTGCTCAACCGCGCCGACTCCACCGGCGGCATCGACCCCGCGGCGCTGGCCGAGGCGCTCGGTCGCGAACCCGAGTTCTCGCTCATCTCTGACGGACGGCTGGTCGTCGAATCGAACAACCAGGGCGTGCCTTTCGTTCTGGCCGACCCGTCTGCCCGCATCAGCGCCGACATGGCCATGATCGCGGCGGGCGTCCGCGCCTTGACCGCGCAGGCAGCGCCGGTCGCTGTGGCCCGCAGGCGCTGAGGGCGATGCCGGACCGACGCCCGATCGGCTTCTTCGACTCGGGGGTCGGTGGGTTGACCGTCCTGAGAGAGGTGCTCCGACGGTCGCCCGGCGAATCGACCATCTACCTGGGCGACAACGCACGTGCGCCGTACGGGCCGCGCGCCGACGCGGAGGTCGTGCGCTATTCGTTGCAGTGCCTCGACGTCCTGGCGTCGCGCGCCGTCAAGGCCATCGTCGTGGCTTGCAACACCTCGTCGGCCGTTGCGCTGCCGACGATGCGGGCGCGGTACGACGTGCCCATCATCGGCGTCGTGCGGCCGGGGGCCACGGCCGCCGCTCTGGCTACGCGCACCCGTCGGGTGGGCGTCATCGCCACGCAGGCGACCGTCCGGTCCCACGCCTACTTCCAGGCCATCAAGGACGAGAACCCGTTCGTCGAGATCTACGAGCACGCCACGCCGACCTTCGTGCCCATGGTCGAGGCCGGCCGGCTCGATGGCGATGACGTACGCGCCGAGGTCGTCGCCGCGCTCGCGCCACTGCTCGGGGACCGAGCGGGGGACGGCGAGTACGTCTTCCCGCTGCCGGCCGACGAGCGCATCGATACGCTGCTCCTCGGCTGCACGCATTACCCGCTGCTGGCGCCCGTCATCGCGGCAGTCGTCGGATCGGACGTCGCCGTCATCGACTCGGCCACGGCGACGGCCAGCGCCCTGGCCGGGCTGCTGGAGGTCAACGGCCTGGGCGCCCCGGACGACCGGCCGGCCGAGCACCTTCAGCTGACGACCGGCGACGTGTCAGCGTTCGAGCGCATGGCGCGGCGACTGTTCGGCGACCTGGTGCCGTCCGTGGAGCCGATCGACCTGGCTGGCGCGGCATGACCGCCGATCGGCGCACCGTGGGACCCGACCGGGGCAGCGTGCCGTGGCGCCTCGGGCTACTCGTCGGCCTCGGCGCCGGCGTCGTCGTCTCCTGGGCGGGCCGGCGGGCCGAGCGCATCGCACGCCAGGGTCTCGTGGACTGGTCGACGGCCGAGGCCATCGCCGCCGCCCGGCTGCGTCGGGCTCCAGGGAGCCTGTCGGCCGCCGAGCTGGCGGCCAGCGAGCCCGCCTGGGCGGCGACCATGGATCGCATCGTGCCCCGCCTCGAGGCGCGCCTCGGCCGGCCATTGCCGGGCGTCGTCGACCGCCATGCCGTGGTGGATCGAGCGGGCTGGGCGGCGGCCAACATCGGCACCTTCCGCGACCTCGTGGGGCGTCTGGAGGGCTCGCTCCTCGGTGCACGACCGGCCGATCCGGGCTTCGGGGCCAGCTTCGCCGGCCTTGCCAACCGCCTCATCGTGACCCGCCAGATCGGCTTCATGCTCGGCTTCCTGGGCACGCGGGTCCTCGGCCAGTACGACGTCGCCCTGCTCTCGGCCGAAGCGCGTCCCGGGCGTCTCCTCTTCGTCGAGGAGAACATCCGCGGCCTGGCCCGCCAGCTGGACGTACCCCTTGCGGACATGCGAACGTGGATCGCGCTCCACGAAGCGACGCACGCCTACGAGTTCGAGGCCCACCCGTGGCTCCGCCCGTACGTACGCGACCGCCTCGAGCGCCAGCTCGCCGGCTTCCTCGAGGGCGCCCGGGCCTTCCGCGCGGGAGGCCTGGCCGAAGTCGCACGCACCTGGGGGCGCCCGAACGGCGATCTTGCCTCGGTCTTCCTGGCCCCCGAGCAGCGCCAAGCGCTGCGCGAGGTGCAGGTCGTGATGAGCCTCCTGGAGGGCTTCAGCGACTGGGTCATGGACGATATCGGTGCCGACCTGCTGCCGAATGTGACCACCGTCCGCGACCGTTTCGAGGCGCGGCGGGCGGCGCCGCGTCGCGGGCTGGACCGGATCATGGCCCGACTGTTCGGCCTCGACCTCAAGCTCGAGCAGTATCGACGCGGCGAGCGCTTCGTCTCGGGCATCGTGGCCATCGCCGGCGAGTCCGCTCTCGATCGTCTCTGGTCAGGCCCGGACGCCGTACCGACCGAGGCGGAGCTCGAGGACCCGGCCGCCTGGGTGCGACGGACGCTGCCGAGCCTTCGGGTCTGAGATGCCGGGACGTTGATGACGGCCGTACCGGGACCGGGGACGGGGCCGTCGGGTGTTCCGGCCGCCGTCGCCTTGACGCCCATCCTCTCTGCCCGGTACCGATCCGCCGACCTCGCCCGGATCCGCGAGGCGGCGCCCGGCACGCGCCTCGTGACCGTCTCTCTCGAGGGCCTCGCCGACGCCGCCCTCGATGACGTCGAGGTCCTCCTGCGGGGTCCGCTGCCGGCTCCGGTCTTCGATCGGCTCCTGGCGCGCTGCCCGAACCTCCGCTGGGTCCATTCCGCGACGGCCGGCGTCGAAAGGGTGCTGACACCTGCTGCCCTCGAGCGCGGCCTGACCATCACCAACGCCCGCGGCGTCTTCAGCCGGCCCATCGCCGAGTTCGTGATGCTCATGGTCCTGGCCGTGGCGCGACATCTGCCCGAGTTGCTCGAGCTGCAGCGAGAGCGGACGTGGCAGCCCCTCGAGGCCCGCGAACTGCGGGACGTGACCGTTGGCATCGTCGGCCTGGGCTCCATCGGCCGAGCGGTCGCCGCGCTCGCTTCGAGCTTCGGCTGTCGCGTGATCGCCACCCGCCGACGCATGACTGAGGGCTTCGGGGCCGGTCTGGGCGACGATGGCGAGCCGCTCCAGGACGTCGATCTGACACGCTCCCAGATCCTGCCTCCCGACGGCCTGCCCGAGCTGCTCGCGGCCTCCGACTTCGTCGTCCTCGCCCTGCCCCTGACGGCCGAGACGGAGGACGTCATCGACGATGCTGCACTGGCCGCCATGAAGCCGGGCGCGTGGCTCATCAACGTCGCGCGCGGCCGCCTGGTCGACGACCGGGCACTCCTGCGCGCCCTCCGTCAGGGGCGCATCGGCGGTGCCGTCCTGGACGCCTTTCGTGACGAGCCGCTGCCGCCCGACTCGCCCTTCTACGACCTCGACAACGTGATCATCACGCCGCACACCAGCTGGTCCAGCGGGCGCGTGCTGGATCGCAGCATCGAGCTCTTCTGCGACAACTTGCGCCGCTTCCGAACGGGTGACCCGCTCCGCAACGTGGTCGATCCTGGCGTCGGCTACTGATGCCGGGCAGCTAGAGATGGAGATCGCCATCGTCGGGCTCGCCGGAGCCGGCAAGTCGACCGTCTTCAACACGCTCACCCGGGGCCACGCCGAGACGGGTGGCTACGGCGGCATGACCGTCAACGTCGGCGTCGTCAAGGTCCCCGATCCCCGGCTCACGAAGCTGACGGCACTCTTCAAGCCCAGGCGCGAGGTGCCCGCCGACGTCACCTATGTCGACCTGCCGGCGCCGCCGCCCACGGAGGGGGCGACGGCCAACGACCTGCCGGCCGATGCGCTCGCCCGGCTGCGCAACGTCGACGCATTGCTGCACGTCGTCCGTGCCTTCGACGACCCGGCCGTACCCCATCCATCGGGCAGCGTGGATGCCTGGCGTGACCTGGAGCAGCTCGACCTGGAGCTGACCCTGGCCGACCTCGCGGTCGCCGAGAAACGCCTCGAGAAGCTGCAGACCAGCGGCCGCCACGGCACGCCCGCGGAGCGCGAGGCCAACGAACGGGAGGCGGCCGTCCTGGAACGCATCGTGCCCGGTCTGACGGCGGGCGCTCCGATCCGCGATCTGGACCTCGACGAGGATGCCTCCAAGGCCATCCGCGGCTTCCGCTTCCTGACCGAGAAGCCGGTCCTCGTCCTGCTCAACGTCGGTGAGAGCGACCTGGCGGGCGCGGAGGCGCTCGTGGCTGCGCTGCGCGAGCGCTACGACCACCGCCGGTCGATGGTCGACGCACTCTCGGCGCGCATCGAGATGGAGATCGGCGAGCTCGACGACGAGTCGGCGGCTGTCTTCCGCGAGGAGCTCGGTCTGACCGAGTCGAGCCTCGATCGGATCATCCGCCTGAGCTACCGACTGCTCGGCCTGCTCAGCTTCTTCACCGCCGGGCCGGACGAGACTCGGGCCTGGACGATCCACGAAGGCGAGACGTCGGTCGATGCGGCGGCCGCCATCCACAGGGACCTCGCCCGCGGCTTCATCCGGGCCGAGGTCGTCGCCTACGAGGACCTGCTGGAGCTGGGTTCGATGGCCGAGGCTCGCCGGCACGGGCGCCTGCGCTCGGAGGGCAAGACCTACCGAGTCAAGGACGGCGACGTGGTGGAGATCCTCTTCAACGTCTGAACGAGGCGGGTAAGCCAGCGCCGGCCACGGCGGTCAGTTCAGATCGGGGTTCCGGTCGAGGTCCACGACCAGGCTGCGGAAGCCGACGGCAGCCCCGCTGTCGTCATCGTCGTCTTCGTCGTCGTCGAAGTCGTCGTCCTCGTCCGAGTCGTCGGTCAATTCGGCCAGCGAGGTGACGCCCTCGTCTTTCGAGACGTCGACCGAGGCCGTCAAACGTGCGTCGTGGACGAAGGTGAAACCATGGACCCGCTCCAGCTCGGTCGCCACCGCCTCGACGAGGCTATCCTGCCGGAACGTGTCGACGACCGCGGCCCGTGCCTCGAGCACGATCTCGAGGAAGCTCTCCTCGTCGTACTCGGCGTCGTGGACCAGCAGGACATCCGTGAAGAGGTCGCCCTCGCTCTCGTGAAGCTCGTAGAAGTACACGCGTTCCCCTGTGCTTGGTCGGTAGGCCGTCAGGCTACACCGGCCATGGGCGGAGCATCGTGACCGGGTCGCTGGAGAGCCCCGGCCCGTTTCGTGGGCCGTCGGGGGGTCGCCCGGTCCCGTGAGCACCGTCGAGGTCCTCCACGTCGGTTCCGCCTGTCGCGACATCGCTGCCGACGATGCCCGCGGCTGGCGGCTCGGAGGCGGTGTCACCTACGCCGCCCTGGCGACGGCCAGGCTCGGGCTGCGAACGGCGGCGGTGGTCGGGGTGGACGAGCTCGCCCGTCAGGCGGGCGAGCTCGATCTCCTCCGCGAGGCGGGTGTCGACATGATGCTGGTGCCCCTCCCGGAAGGGCCGATCTATCACAACATCGAGACACCAACGGGTCGCGTCCAGATCTGCGTCCAGCCTGGTGTGCCCCTGCCGGTCCAGGCGCTGCCGGAATCGTGGCTCCGGGCGCCCGGTTGGATGATCGCGCCCGTGGCGGGCGAGGTTCACGACGATTGGGCGACGGTGATCCCCGACGGCGCCTTCGTGGCCATCGCCTGGCAGGGATCGCTGCGCCGGCTCGTGGCCGGCGAGCGTGTCACCCGCAAGGCCCCCAGCCCGTCGCCGCTCCTCCGCCGGGCCGACCTCGTCGGAGCGAGCCACCACGACCTCGATCCCGACACCCCGCTGGAGGCGCTCTTCCCGCTCCTCGCGCCGCACGGGCGGCTCGTCATCACCCAGGGTGGCGAGGGCGGCCTCCTCATCACCCTCGCCGGCGACCGTCACGAGACGGTTCGCTATCGCTCCGCCGAGACCGATGCGGAGGTCGACCCCACCGGTGCCGGCGATACCTTCCTCGCATCGCTCTTGGCGACCGTCGTGCATCGCAACCTCGGCGGTCGCCAGCGCGGCCTGCTCGACCTTCGCGTCGCCGCCGCGGCCGGCTCCCTGGTGGTCGAGGCACACGGGCTCACGGGCGTCCCGGACCGCGCGGCCGTCGTGCTGCGCCTGACGCGCGAGCGCATGCGCCGATGGGTGCAGCCGAGCCGCGCCGGTCTCGTCGGTTCGCGTCGTCCCCGACAACGCTCGGCCTGAGACTCGGCTCGGTCGTCAGGACACCTCCGACACGCGGATCGGACGATGCTCAGCGCGCGAGCGGGTCGCGGCCACGCTGATGCGCATCGCCTCCAGAGCGTCGCGCGCCGTGCATGGGTTCTCCGCTTCTCTGCGAGCGACGCGCAGGAAGGCCAGCAACTCGGCCCGGTACGCCGCCTCGAAGCGCGTCAGGAACGACGTCCAGGACGGCCCGGGCATGAGCGGAGCATCGGCGTCGAGCGGGCGGAGCGGCGTCGACGTGCTCAGGCCGACGGCCACGGCGTCCTTCGATCCCATGACCTCCATGCGGACGTCGTAGCCGCGTGGGTCGTGGCGGGTCTGGCCCAGCACCGCCAATGTGCCGTCCGTCATCTGAAGCACGACCGCGCCCGTGTCGACGTCGTCGTAGCGAGCGAAGACGGGGAAGTTGCGCACGGAGCCGA
>JBEVDC010000048.1:0-3124 GCA_040514195.1 Candidatus Limnocylindrales bacterium
TCGACGTCCGGGTCCTGGTCGATGATCGCCTCGGCCTCGATGGCCCGCTCGAGCGTGGCCGCTGAGGTCGTGCCCGGCGGCGGCGTGATGGAGACCTGGATGACCTCGTCTGAGCCAGCGTTCAGGAAGGCGGTCGGGATGGACGACGCGGCGCCCACGGCAACGACGAAGAGCAGGCCTGCGACGCCCAGCGTGATCCATCGGAACCGGAGCGCGCCGAGCAGGAGCGGCGTGTAGAGGCGCTGGACCCAGGTGTCCTTGTGGCCCGGCTCACCGGCACCCGGCGCGTGCTTGACGCGCGGCACGAGGTAGTAGGCAAGGACGGGCACGACGGTCAGGGCGCAGATGAGCGACGCGAGCAGCGCGAACGTGACCGTCAGGCTGAAGGTCAGGAAGAACTGCGACACGAGGCCGCCTACGAATGCGATGGGCAGGAACACGGCGACCGTCGTGATGGTGGAGCTGGTGATGGCGCTGGAGACCTCCTTGGTCCCCTCCAGCACGGCGACGCCGATCGGCTCGCGGTTGGCGCGATGGTGGCGGAAGATGTTCTCGAGCACGACGATCGCATCGTCCACGACGCGGCCGACCGCGACCGCCAGGCCACCCAGGGTCATGATGTTGAGGCTGACGCCGCCTACCAGCATGAGCAGGAGGGCGGCCATGACGCTGAGCGGGATGCTGATGGCGGCCACGATCGTGCTGCGCACGCTGAGCAGGAACAGGAAGATGACGAGGACGGCCATGACCGCGCCCAGGGCGCCCTCGCGAACGAGGCCCTCGATCGACTGCTCGATGAAGTCCGCGCTCCGGAAGACGGTCGTCGTGGTCAGTCCGAGCTCCGCGTCGAGCTCCGCCATGGTCTCCTCGACAGCCTCGGTCGCGTCGATGGTGTTGGCGTCGGAGGCCTTGATGACGGAGATGCCGACCGACGGCTGACCATTCGTGCGCGAGGTGCCCGAGGCCGGATCGGGCGCGAAGTCGACGGAGCCCAGATCGCCGAGCGCGATCGGTGTCGGCGGGGTGGCCGGTGCCACGGGGGCGACCGGGGCGGCTGGCGAGCCGGTCGTCGGTGGCGCGACCGGAGCGACGGTGGTCGGCGGAACCTGGTAGCCGACGACGAGGTCGCGGATCTGGTCGATGGTCGTGAATCGGTGACTGGTCGTGACCGGCAACGTGGTGTCGCCCTCGACGATGGTGCCCGAGGGGATGGAGATCTCGTTCGCCACAAGGATCTGGCTGACCTGCTGGACGCTGATGCCGTTGCGGGCGAGCTTGACCGGGTCGAGAACGACCTCGACGCGCTCGAGGTCGCCGCCCGTCACCGACACCGAGGCGATGCCCGGCAGGCCGGCCCGCGCGGGCACGACCTCTTCGCGCACGACCGTGCCGACGTCGATGGCCGGGTCGTTCGACTGGACCGGGAAGCCCGAGACGGGGAAGGCGTTGATGTTCAGGCTCGAAACCTGGGGCTCGACGTTGGCCGGCAGGCCCGATGTGGCGAGGCTCGACTCGATGTCCGCGATGGCGGCCTCGATGTCCGAGCCGTACTCGAATTCGGCGACCACGACGGCCAGGCTCGGCGACGAGGTGGATCGCACGGAATTGACGCCCTGGATGCCCGACAGCGTGCGCTCGATCGGTGCGGAGACCTGCTCGGCGACATCGGTCGTACCGGCGCCCGGGTAGACGGCGATGACGGTCGCGACCGGGAAGTCGATGTCAGGCAGGAGCTCGGCCTTGAGCTGGCCCCAAGCGAGCAAGCCGCCGATGAAGACGCCGGCAGCGAGGAGCAGGGTCACGGATTTGCGGGCCAGCGCGAGCTGGGTCAGTCGGTACACGGGAACTCCTCGGAGGGCTTGATGTGCATGGCTCTGGTGTCAGTCGGACTTCGGCGAACGGACCCCAGCGCGTGGGGCAAGGGCGCGGGCGGTGAGACGCTCGACCATGATCCTGACGAGCGTTTCGAGCTGTTCGAGCTCGGCCGTGGTGAAGACGCTGAAGAGGTCGCGCAGGACCTCGCGCTGCATGCCGAGCATGCCCGCGACGAGGGTGCTGCCCGCCTCGGTCAATCGAAGCTCGACGACCCGGCGGTCGTCGCTCCGATGATGCCGCTCGGCGAGGCCCTGGCGTTCGATGCGATCGGCGAACTGCGAGGCCGACGTCAGGGAGACTCCGAAGCGCTCGGCGATCTGGCCGATCGACTGCGGACCGTGATGCGACAGGAGGTAGACGAGTCGGAGCTGGCCGAACGTCATGTCGAGGCCCATCCAGGCTGGCGGATCGACCAGCGGGCGCGTCGCCTCGCCTGATTGGAGGAGGGCCGCGATGCGGTCGATGGCGGCGTGGTGGGCAGATGCTGCGGTCATCGCTGGATAGTTTACGCTAACCGACACTATCCAGCAAAGGCGTACCTTTGTCGCCCGGTAGACTGGGCCGTATGGCGACCGGCCCACTCGTCCTGCACGGCGGCGGCGAGGCGATGCCCGGCGATGAACCGGTCGCCATCGAGTCGTTCCGGATAGCGCCCGCTGCGGCCGGCGAACCGCTTCGCGTCGTCATCGTGCCGCTCGCCACGGCCCGGGGGAACCCCGGTCGAACGACGGCTCACGTCTCGGCCTTCCTGTCTGCCGTCGCCCGCGACCAGGGCACCAGCATCCAGCTGGCCACAGCCCAGGTGGTCGACCGAGCGAGCGCGAACGACCCGCGTGTAGCACGGACCCTGACTGACGCGGACCTGATCGTGATCCCGGGTGGCGACCCCGACATCATGCCGACGACGCTGCCCAGAACCGCTGCCTGGCGGGAGATCCTTGGCGCGAGGCAGCGTGGCGCGGTCATCTGGGGCGCCAGCGCCGGAGCCATGGCGCTCGCGAAGTGGTGCTGGACGCCAGACGGTGGGATGCCAGGGCTCAGCCTGGTGCCCGGCCTGGTGGTCGCGCCGCACGTCACGGACCCTTCCGCGACCGCCTGGCTCGATCGGCTGGGCGGACGGCCGGCGGAGCTCGGCATCCTCACATTGGCGGAACAGACTGCCATCGTCGGCCCGCTCGATCCGGTGGCCCTGGGTACCGCCAAGGGGACAACTAGGCGCTGCGTCGGCGCCGGCGCGGCGGCCTGGATC
>JBEVDC010000155.1:0-5895 GCA_040514195.1 Candidatus Limnocylindrales bacterium
GGCAGTCATGCCCCGGACGCGACGCCCTCGGGCATCCTCCCCGATCGATCCACAGTCGACGGAGGCTGCGATGGCTGCGCGCGTCGTCGCAGTCGTCGCAGGCGGCGGCTGAGGTCGCGCTCGGCGGCGCGCAGGGGCACACCGACGGCGCGCCGGCGCTCGACGATCGCCCGGGCGAGCTCCGCAGCCTCGAGCGCTCCGTGGACGTCGCGCCGCTTGTGCTCCCGGATCTTGGCCACCGCGATCCAGGCCCAGACCGCGCTCCCACCGCCTCGTGCTGCAACGTCGAGCCAGGCCGCCTCGGCGTCTTCGTGCCGATGCAGCTTCGAAAGCAGGCGTGCCCCGTCGGCAGCGACGTCGGCCCACTCGAGTCGACTGGGCTGCCGGTCGTCGACGTCCCAGGCGCCGAGCGCCTCGCCGTAGCAAGCCAGCGCCTCTGCGGTCCGACCTGATCGCTCGTACGCCCGGGCCAGGCCGGCGATGTCGCCCGGGTGCTCGGCGCGCCGTCGCACAGGATCGGCCAGTACTTCGGCCAAAACGCCGAGCAACCTTCCCAGGGAGACGACATCCTCGCGGTTGTGGTCCAGCACATCGGTCAGCAGCTCCGGCCGACCGCTCCGCAGCCAGCCGAAGAACCGGTCGGGGATCATCGCCCCCGGCAGCTCCTCGTGGCGCTCGACACCGGCGACGGCCGCCTCGACGCTGGCGAGCCGCGCATCGGGCAGACGGTGCTTCCAGACCTGGCGAGCGATGGGCAGCAGGTCGAGATGACCGGCGTGGGCCGGCGCTCGGCGGCGGTACATCCGGTAGCGCGTGTCGAGCAGCGGCCAGTCGAAGCTGCGACCGTTGTAGGTCACTAGCCAGGCGTCGGGCGTGATCCGGGCGTCGAGCGCCTGCAGGAGCGCGGGCTCGTCCGCGTGATCGGCCATCACGAGCTGGTGGGTCACGAAGTCCGTTCCCTGCCAGCTACCGACGCCGATGAGGAAGGCCACCGTCCCTGAGGCGCTGCCGAGTCCCGTCGTCTCCGTGTCCAGGCTGACCATCGGACGCGCCGGGTCGACGGGGTAGGGGAGCTGGCGGAGGGGCTCGAGGACGACTGGCAGGGGCGTCCGGCGTTCGATGACCACGACCGGGCCGGCGGGCATCGACTCCACTCGGCCACCCAGGCCCGACGCCAGGCGCTCGGCCCGCTCCTTCGGGTCGGCGAACGATGGTCGTGGAGGAGGTGGCGGCAGCTCCGCGGCCAGCACCAGCCGCCGATCGAGCGCCCGAAGGCGCTCCAGGCGGCGGGCGAGCTGGCCCGCATCGGTCGTCACGGGCGCCATGGTCGGCGCCTGCCGTGCCAGCTCGGTCGTCACGTCAGCCGATCTCGAGGGCGGCCGCGTCCTCCTCGGTCAGACCACCCGGCCTGGCCTCTGGCAGGTGCCACGTCCCTGCACGAACCGGCAATGCGGCGTCAGCCGGAGCCGCGAGTGCCTTCGACGCGCCGCCCGCCTCGGTCAGGATCGTCAGGAGCCGCAGCGCCGCTGCCCGTGCGTCACCGCCTGTTTCCAGGCTCGGGCCCGTGCAGGACGGGCAGCCGGTCACGCAGCCGCAGGACGCCACCAGGTCCAGGGATCGCGCCACCAGCTCGTCGTGACGTTGATAGAGCCTGGCCGCCAGGCCGACTCCGCCCGGCACCCCGTCGTAGAGGTAGATGATCGGTCGCTCGGCATGCGGCGAGCGGACCTGGCTGACGAGCCCCAGGTCGTGGGGGTCGCTCATGAGCAGGATGCTGGCCACCGTCTGCATCGCACGGCCGGCACCGACGAGCGCGAGGTCGAGCTCGTCGCGCCGCCAGTCGGCCACCGGTTCGGGCGCCAGCGCGAGCCAGTAGGCCGTGGTATGAAGCTCGATCTCGGGCAGGAAGATCCGGCCCCAGCCAAGGTTCTCGAGCGTCTCCAGGCGCAGCTTCTTGTAGATGGTGGCGATGCTGCTGACCATCACCTCGCCGTGCGCCCGTTCGCCCCCGACCACGTCACCGGCGTCGAAGCGTTCGAGAGGTTTGAGCGTCACCGACAGCTCGGCCTGCGTGTAGTAGTCGACATCCACCGGCCGCACGTACGCCTTCTGCTCGTCCCAGTCGAGGCGGTCCACGTGGTACTGCCGCGACTCGTGGAGGTAGATGGCGCCCTCGTGGACGAGCGTCCGGGCGGAGAAGAGGTCGACCTCCCCGATGACTCGTGGACGGTCGTGCCCGGTGTCGATGATGACCACGTTGACGTCGGCGCCGGAGCGCAGCGAGACCTCCGATGCCGGGAAGTTCTCGCTCGCCCAGTACCACCGCCCGTCGGCCGCCTGGCGGACGTGGCCCTCCTCGCCCAGGAAGGCGAGCAGGTCGTCGGCCGGGTTGATCCCGAATCGTTCGCGAGGCTCGAAGGGCAGCTCGAAGGTCGCTGCCCGCAGGTGTCCGAGCAGGACGTGCAGGTTCTCGGGGTCGAGGCGCGCCTCCTCCGGACTGGCATCGAAGAGCAGGTCGGGGTGAGCGGCCACGTACTGGTCTACGGGGTGGCTGGTGGCGACGAGGATGGCCGCGCTCGGCTCGAGGCGCCGCCCGGCCCGGCCGATGCGCTGCCAAGTGGCGGCGATGGAGCCCGGATAGCCGGCCAGCACGGCCGCGTCGAGGCGGCCGATGTCGAGGCCGAGCTCCAGCGCGTTCGTGCTCACCACACCGAGCACCTCGCCGCTCCGCAGGCCGCGTTCGATGGCCCGCCGCTCGGTGGGCAGATACCCGCTGCGGTACCCGCGCAGCCGGCTGACCGGACCACGGCCCTCCCGGAGGGCGTCGCGCAGGCGGGTCAGCATGAGCTCGACGGCATGACGGGAGCCGCCGAAGACGATGGTCTGGCGGTCCGCGCGCAAGAAGGCCAGGGCACAGCGCTCGGCCAGGCGCAGCGCGCCGGCCCGGATGCCGAGTCGCTCATCCACGACCGGTGGGTTCAGCACGACGATGCGCTTCTCCCCGGCCGGCGCTCCGTTGCGGTCCACGAGCGCCGGCCGCCGGCCTGTCAATGCCTCGGCCAACTCCTGCGGGTTGCCGATGGTCGCCGAGCAGGTGACGATGACCGGCTGGCTGCCGTAGTGCGCGCAGAGCCGCAACAGGCGCCGCAGCACGTTGGCGACGTGGCTGCCGAAGACGCCGCGATAGGTGTGCGCCTCGTCCACGACGATGAATCGGAGCTGCTCGAAGAGCTGGTACCACTTCGTGTGGTGGGGCAGCATGGCGGCGTGGAGCATGTCCGGGTTGGTGACCACGACCTGGCCCGCGGCCCTGATGGTCTGGCGGATGGGTGTCGGCGTATCGCCGTCGTAGATCCCGGCGGCGAGGTCCACCCCCGCCAGCTCGGCGAAGGCGCGCAGGCCCGCCAGCTGGTCCTGACCGAGCGCCTTGGTCGGGAAGAGGTACAGCGCTCGTGCGGAGGGATCGTCGATGACCGCCTGCAGGACCGGCAGGTCGTAGCAGAGCGACTTGCCGGACGCGGTCGGCGTGACGATGCAGGCATCGAGTCCGGCATGGAGGAGCTCGATCGCCTCGGCCTGATGGCTGTAGAGCGCCTCGATGCCTCGCGCCCGCAACCCCGTCCGGAGTCGCTCGTCGAGCCAGGCGGGGAACGGCCGGAGGTCGGCGGCGCGAGCGGGCAGGAGGCGGTCTGCGACGACCGTGCCGGCCACGAAGGGGTCGTCCAGCAGCCGCGAGACGACCGCCGGAACCTCGGCCCTGGCGTAGATGCGCATGGCGTGGCCTCCCGGCTCAATAGAACGGGCGTTCCATTGCTGGCGAGGAGTCTAGCACCATTGCGCGGCGCGTCAACGACGCCCGCGATGATTGACACGCTAGCTGCCCGCAGCTACCATCCCGCCGATGGGAATGGTCCTCAGCCGCGTCCCGCGCACGTCGCTGGGTGCGCCCGAGCCTACGCCGCTGCCGCCGGACAGTGCCCCGCCACCCTCGACCGATCCGCCCAGCGGCGATCCCGAAGCGCCGGATCCGCGTGGCCCGCTCGGGCGGATGCCCGTCGCCGGCTTCTCGCGCCGCAGCCTGGCGGTCGTCGTCGGCGTCATCGTCGTGGCCTGGATCGTGTTCGTCTTCGCCCGCGCCGTGGCCGACTCGGCGGCCAGCAGCGACCGGGTCGACGAGTTGCGCCAGCAGACGGCCATCGCCGCGACCCGGCTGCAGGCCGCGGTGCGCGAGCTCGAGACCATCCAGTCGCCCGCCTACCTCGAGCTCCAGGCGCGCGCGTATGGCTACGGCGCCGCGGGCGAGCGCGCCTTCGCGCTGGAGCCTGACGGGCCTTCGCCGCGGCCGATCACGCCGCTCGGCGCGGAACCAGGTTCGGGCGGCCGGAGCACGCCGCTGGACGACTGGCTGGACCTGCTCTTCGGCCCCTGATCCGGGCCTTTAGGCCGTCACCTCGAGCCGCTCGCCGCGACGGAGGCGCAGGTCGAGGTAGAGGAGGGTCATGGCCACGGGCACGACGGGTGCCAGCAGGAGTGCCGCGAGCGTACTGACACCGAAGGACAGGACCAGGTGCACCTCATCTGAGACGAGATCCGCCAGGGCGTCGACCGCGATCAGCCCGACCTGCGCCAGGAGGCCCTGGAGGATGCCAGTCGCGAGCCCGAAGAGCAGGGCGTAGCCGATCACCCGCCAGGTCGATCCGGCGATCAGCCGCCAGCTGCGACCCAGGGAGCCGATCGGCCCTGTCGCATCGAGGATGACCGCCTGCGGCCAGAAGGTCCAGCGGACGGACACGAAGATGGTCAGCACGAGGATGGCCGCTAGGGCCAGGACGGCCGCGAAGGCCAGCGGCCCGCCACCGACCGCACCGGTCCCCAGGCTGAGGGGGATGACGAAGGCCACGAAGGCGAGGACGACCAGACCGACGAGCGCGACCGTGTAGGTGATGAGCGCAAGCAGGATGGGTCCGAGCCTCCGCAGGACCGCCCCGACGCTGCCGCCAACGCTGGCCGGTAGGCCGAGGCGCAGGTGCGACACGGCGTGGGCGAGGGCGATCGTGGTCAGCGTCCCGGCCACGATGGTCACCAGGGCCGCCAACCAGACCGGCCACAGGATGGCCAGGATCTGCTCCGTCGTGGGTTGTGGCAGGACGACCGTCGGGTCGAAGGTCGTCGCTGGGTCGAACGGGTCGAAGCCGACCATGGCTTCGAGTCGTTCGGGCAGCGGCAGGAGGATGAGGCCGGACAGGATGGCAGCCGGGACCTGGAGCACGGCTGACAACCCCAGGAGGAGGGCCCAGTGCCGGCGGTAGAGGGCGATGACGGCATCGACGATCTGGCCCAGGTCCAAGGTCGGCAGCTGCGCCGGCCCCGGCTCTGGCGGAGCCCAGCCTTCGGCCGGCTCCGGGGGCAGCGCGGGTGGCGACGAAGGGTCGTGGCTCACGACCCTTCGTCCTCCTCCGGGTCGCCCCACACGCGCCGCAGGACGACGAAGCTGAGACCGAAGGCGACGAAGAAGAATACGATCGCAAGCCCCGGCAGGAAGCCGGCCGCCGCTGCCACGCCCGGCTGGGTCAACAGGAAGCCGAAGATGGCGGTCGCCAGGAGCTGGCCGATGACGATCAGGGCGACGGTCAGGCGACGGCCGAGGACGTTGATCTGGGCCATCTGACGCGACAGCTCGCGCGTGTCGATCTCGACCACGAACTTTCCGCGGTTGAACTGGTCGAACCAGCTCAGGGCCGCCGTCTCGAGGTCCGGCACCCGACGTACGACCTCGCGGCCGACGCGCAACGCGGAGCGCTCCAACGAGGCTCTGATGCGGGCCGGCGTGACCTGCTCGAAGACGGCCGCTCGCGCTTCCTCCAGGGCGGCGCCGGCGATGTCGATCGAGGGGCT
>JBEVDC010000170.1:0-4755 GCA_040514195.1 Candidatus Limnocylindrales bacterium
GACAGGGCCTCGAGGCACACGGGCGTACGCTCGCTAGCCTCGTGGCCCTGGCGTTCGCGGTCGCTGCATGCAGTGGCACCTTGGTGCCTATCACGGCCGCGCCGAGCGCGCCGACACCGCCACCGAGCGTCGCCGTGGCATCGCCGAGCGAGGTCGCCGCAACGCCGATCGGATCGGGCACGACGCCGGTGCCGTCGTCGCTGGCATCCCCGAGTGCGCCTACCGCGCCTGTCGAGGTCGCGCTGGCCATGGAGACGGCGACCGGCGCGAAGGACTACTCGTTCGTGCCGACCACGCTCACAGCGCCGGCCGGGTCGACCATCACGCTCACGTTCAGAAACAGGACCAACCCGGACGACGAGATCGGCCACAACTGGGTGCTCGTCCAGCCCGGCCAGGAGGCGAGCGTCCTGGCGAACGGAATCGCGGCAGGGGACGATCGCGACTGGCTCGATGTCGATGACCCGGGCATCATCGCCGCTACTCGGCTGATCGAGGGGAAGCAGCGGGACAGCGTCACCTTCGATGCTCCGCCGCCGGGCGTCTATACGTTCGTGTGCACCTTCCCGAAGCACTACGACGGCGGTATGCAGGGGACACTGACCATCGAGTGAGCCGCTGCGCTCAGGCGGTTCGTGGTAGCAGGCGCTACGCCATTGGTCCTATTGTCAGGCGCGAGTGGGCCCGGCCACGATGACGGCCATGGGACAGACGCTCGGCACCGATCATCGTCGACGCGAAGCACTCACGGTCGACGCACTGGCTCCTGAGGGCGCGGTAATGCACGCTCGGCGGCTGACGACGATCGTGTTCGCCGTCGCCCTGACGACGCTCATCGGAGCGGTCGTCCTCGCCGTCTGGACGCGCCCCGGGCCCGACGTCCTGTCGGCGGAAGCTCGAGCCGCCGCGCACGCGGAGTGCGCCGACCGTGTCGCGTTCGGCCTCAGCTCGGACCTGCCCACCTGCATGAGCTGGGCTACGGAACTCCGTCTCGACGAGCAGCGGAAGCGGCATCCAGTGAGCCCCGCGATGCTCGTCCTTGCGGTCGCGACCGGCCTCCTCGCCGGGATGGTCGTGCACCTTGGGAGTGGCCGGTCGGCCGAAGCGTCACGCGCTCGCAAGTCGGACCCGGCGTATCGAGGCTGGACCGGCTAGGGACCCTGGAGGGGCGCCGTCAGCGCGTAGACGTCTGGACTGATCTCCCGAGCGTGCGCGTCCAGCGCCAGGGCCGTCGCCCGCAATGTGGCCATGGCCGCCTCGTCCAACGTCACGACCCGGACGAGCTCGAGGAGCTCCTTGGTCTCCTCTAACGCGCCCGCATGGCCGACGCGGACCGATCCGACCCCGGGAGCGTAGTACTTGAGCTGGTGCGCGTCAGGCTCGCTGACGTTGTGCTCGTCGACCACCAGCACACCCTCGTAGCAGCCGGCCCGGACGCAGGTCTTCGAGTTCATCTCGAACGTTCGAGCGCGGTCCGCGAACTCCACCGCCGGAGCCCATCCCTGGGAGTAGGAGGCGGCCGTCATGCTGGGCTCCGCCTGCATGACGATGCCGGCCGTGGCTCCGTCCAGACCGGAGATCCAGGTCGGTGCGTCGATCAGCTTGCCGTCCTCGTACTCCTCGGGATGCTCACCCATCAGCCACACGGTGCCCTGGTCGTCCTGCGCGAAGAACGCAAGCTCCGTCTCGGCCACGACCCTGGCCGGCGTGTAGTCGACGTCATACACGACGACGGTCTCGATGCCGTCGATGACCATGGACAGGTCGGTGACGGTGAAGACGACACGGTGCGACAGTCGCCCTTCGTCGCCAGCCACAGAGCCGCGATAGACGAACTGCGTGCCAGGTACCAGCGGCATGTACGGGTTGTCGACGGACGTGGGGTTGCTGAACGACTCCCGCGGGAGGACCTCGCTCAAGGAGGGCGTCGGGGCGGGGCTCGGGGTCGGCGCTGGCGTCGCCTCGGGGCTCGGCTCGGGCGTGGCCGCGGCGGCAGCCGGCGCGGACGACGCCGGCGCGGCGGTCGGCGTTGACGGCGTTGCGCTCGTGCAGGCAGACAGGACGGCGATGCCTGCGGCCATGATGACGAGCGACGACCGATGCTGACGCATCGGAGCTTTCCGGGTCACGCGGGCTCGGGCTGCAGCTCTTCCTTCGGTTCGTCGCCGTCCGAGCGGCTCCGCCCGAAGCGAAGGTAGAGCGAAGGCAGCACGAAGAGGTTGAGGAGCGTCGAGGTGATCAGGCCGCCGAGGATGACGATGGCCATGGGATGCTCGATCTCGTGGCCCGGCAGGTCCCCTGCGATGGCCAGTGGGACGAGGGCGAGGCCGGTCGCCAGGGCGGTCATGAGGATCGGGGCGAGTCGCTCCTTGGCGCCGCGGATGACGAGCTGTGGGCCGAAGGTCTCGCCTTCGTACCGCTCCAGGTGCTGGAAGTGGTTGACCATCATGATCCCGTTCCGGGCAGCGATGCCTAAGACGGTGAAGAAGCCGACCAATGAGCCAAGCGAGATGACCCCGCCACTTGCGTATGCGGCCAGGATGCCGCCGACCAGCGCCGACGGCAGGACGAGCATCGACAGCACGGCCAACCGCGTGTTGTTGAATGACGCTTGAAGCAGCAGGAAGATGCCGAGGACGGCGGCGATGGCGAAGAGGAGCAAGCGGTCCTGCGCGGCCTGACGCTCGGCGTATTCGCCCAGAAGCTCCGGGTGATAGCCGGTCGGGAAGTCGACAGTCGCCAGCGCCGCCTTGACGTCCTCGATCACGGCGCCCAGGTCGCGGCCCTCGACGTTGGCGTCGACGTCGATGCGCCGAGCTAGCCGCTCGTGGGTGATGCTGTTGGGTGTCGGCGCCAGGCGCACCGCGGCCACGTCACGCAGCTGGATCCGCTCACCGGTCGGAGTGTCGATGGGGAGCATCTCGATGTCGCTCACGCTCTGGCGGGTGGCCGGCGTGCTAAAGACGTGGACGTCATAGGCCTTGCCGAGCTCGAAGACGTCGCCGACCTCTTCGCTGGCCACGAGCGTCGATGCCTGGCGCCGCACGTCGCCGGGGAGCAGGCCGTAGCGCTCCGCCTTCGCCAGGTCGACTTCGACCTCGATCTGGGGGATCTGGGTCTGGAGCTGGCGATGCAGATCGATGAGCCCTGGGATCGTCGCGAAGGCTTCCTCGACCTCCTCCGCCTTCTCCTCCAGGACCTTCAGGTCGTCGCCGTAGATACGCACCACGATGGTGTCGCTCGAGCCGGTCAGGACCTCACGGATCCGCTCCTTGAGGTAGGTCTGCACGTCGCGCCGCAAGCCTGGGTACCCGTCCACGACGGCCTGGATGGCGGCATGCGTCTTCTCGTAGTCGGCGGCAGGATCGATGCTGATCCAGTTCTCGCCGAAGTCGATGCCCACGACTTCGTCCGCCGTGAAGGCCTGTCCGATGTGGGCACCGAAGTTGCGGACGCCGGCGATGGCTCGCAGCTCGCGGCTGGCCGCGGTCGTGATGCGATTCTCCTCCGGCCCCGAGGTACCGGGCGCGGTCACCCAGTGCATCAGGAAGTCGCGCTCCTTGAAGTCGGGCAGCAGCGACTGGCCCATCTGCGGCCAGATGATGACGCCCGCCACCATCACCGCCGCCACGGTCGCGAAGGCCGGCCGTGCCGACTGGATGATGCGCGTCAGGAAGGCAGCATAGGCGGCCTGCAGTCGCCTCGAGATGGGCGATTCACGGCGCTCGACAGAGGCGCGATGCAGCAGGATGAAGGCCAGCGCGGGGGTCACCGTCAACGCGACGAGCAGGGATGCCAGCACGGCCAGCGCGTAGGAGATGGCCAAGGGACGGAAGAACGCGCCTGACAGCCCGGCGATGAAGAAGACCGGGATGATGGCGACCACGTCGATGAACGTGGCGTAGACGATGGCGCTCCGGACTTCGACCGACGCATCGAGGATGATCGCCGCGGTCGAACGGGTGCTGCCCTCGCGGCGATGCTGACGGAGGCGCCGCATGATGTTCTCGATGTCGATGATGGCGTCGTCGACGACCACACCGACGGCGATCACCATCCCTGCCAGGATCATCGTGTTGATGGTCGCGTGCTGCCACCACAGCACAAGGCCGGCTGCCATCAGCGAGAGCGGGATGGCGACGAGGCTGATGAGCGCGGTGCGCCAGTCGAACAGGAACACGATGAGAACCACGAAGACGAGCAGGGAGCCGATGAGGAGGGCGTTGGTCAGGTTGCCGAGGGCGACTTCGATGAACGTTGCCGGTCGGAAGATGGTCGTGTCGATGTCGATGCCCGGGAGGCCAGGGGCGAGCTCGGCGAGGGCGTCCTCGACCCCGCGTGTCACCTCCAGCGTGTTGGCCCACGGGAACTTCTCGACGATGAGCATGAGGCCCTCGCCGTCGTTGATGACGGCATCCCCGAAGAGCGGCTGGTGGGCGTAGACAAGGTCCGCCACCTGGTCGAGGCGGACGACCTTGCCGTCGCGTCCGGGCAGCGTCACCGCGGACAGGTCGCCAGGGGTAGCCACGGTCGGTGCATGCGTCACCTGGAGGCGCTGGTCCGCGGTGTCGATGAACCCACCGGTGCCGATGGCATGGCCGGAGTTGAACATGAGGATGCCGGCATCGAGCGCCTGGGCCGTGGCATCCATGACCGCCGGCAACGTGACGCCATGCTGCGCCATGCGTTGAGGGTCGACTTGGACTTGGAACTGCTTCAGACGCTCGCCCCAGATGGCGATGTTCGCTACGCCTC
>JBEVDC010000174.1:0-8961 GCA_040514195.1 Candidatus Limnocylindrales bacterium
CCAGCTGACCCAGTACACCGGCCGATTCTCGAGCCTCGTCGGTGCCGGCGGCGGCCAGGCGCCCGCCATCGTTGGCTGGCAGTCCGCCTCTCCGCTCGAAGTCGACATCGGCGATGAACAGGCGGCCCGTGTCGGTCAGGCCGTCTACATCCTGCCCCTCGGCGTCGACGTCGGGGGACGGGCCAGATTCCCGGACGAGCTCATCAGCCACGCCGTGGTGACGACCGACGCTGCCGAGGCATTCGACCAGGGCAGCGCCTTCTCGCTCAGTCGTGGGTCGATGGTCATCGACTTTGCGCCCGTGCCATTCGATGGCGCCTTCACGCCGACCCGTCTGGCACTGGCCATGACGCCGGGGGATCCGTCATTCCGCTTCGACGGCGCGAGCACTGCGACACGGCCCCTCCCCGACGACAAGCAGCCGGCACAGGACGACCCGGTCGGCGATGAGGCGACGGCCTTCCCGATCGATGGGATCCCGGAGATACAGCTCTTCGATCGCTCGACCGGGCGCTGGATGGAATTCGCCCACATGACACCCGGTCTCCAACTGTCGGTGTCCGAGCCGGAGCGCTATGTCGATAGCGCGGGCCACTTCCTTGTTCGGTTCGTCAATCGCCAGGCCGCGAACTCGGGCAGCGCGTACTTCACGCTCCTCACCGACCTCCAAGGGAGCCTGCCATGACCCTCGCCGTACGCACCGAAGGCCTCGTCAAACGGTTCGACGGGACCCTTGCGGTCGCTGGCGTCGACCTGGAGATCGCGACCGGTGAGATCCACGGCCTGGTGGGCCCGAATGGCGCGGGCAAATCGACGACACTCAAGATGCTGGCGACCGTGCTTGTGCCCACCGCCGGCCACGCCGCGATCGCAGGCATCGACGTGGTCAAGGAACCCGACGTGGTTCGCCGCGTCATCGGCTACATGCCCGACAGCTTCGGCGTCTACGACGATATGAAGGTCTGGGAGTACCTGGACTTCTTCGCTCGCTGCTATGGATTGCCGGCGACGCGCCGACGACAGATGATCGGCGACTTACTCGAGCTGGTCGATCTGGCCGACAAGCGCGACGAACCCGTCCAGGCGCTCAGTCGCGGCATGCAGCAACGACTTTGCCTCGCGCATACGCTCGTCCATGACCCGAGCGTCTTGCTCCTCGATGAGCCGGCTTCCGGCCTGGATCCGCGCGCTCGTGTCGAGTTGCGCGAGCTGCTCCGCGAGTTGCGCGCGCTGGGCAAGACGATCGTCATCAGCAGCCACATCCTGCCCGAGCTCGAGGAGCTCTGCACGAGCGTCACGATCATCGACCATGGGCGTGTCCTGGCATCAGGGCGAGTGAGCGACATCGAAGCCCGACTGCGTGCAGGAGCGGTACTCAAGATCCGCATCCTCGGTGGGGAGGTCGCGCACGAGGCGGCGGCTACCTACTTCCGTGCCGACGGCCTCGTCGCCAGCGTCGAGGCGCTCGACGACGGCTGGCTGGAGGTCGCGTTCACGGGCGACGATGACGCCAGCTCCGCGCTCTTGACGCGAGCAGTGGGCGCCGGCCACCGCGTGGCCATCTTCAGTCGTGCGGCCTCGGACCTCGAAGAACTCTTCCTGCAGGTCACGGCTCGCGAGGCAGTCGAGGCCACGGCGGCGACCGTTGGTGCCAGCCGATGATCGCCGAGACGGCGGCACGCGGTCCGCTTCGCCGTCTCAGTGACGGGTTCGTCCGGCTCGGCATCGGCATCGTGGCCGTCGGCACCAAGGAGCTGCGAGGTCGGATGCGTGGCCGGCGCGCCTTCGCCATCCTGACCCTGTATCTCGTGCTCCTGGCGATCTTTTCGTGGGGCATCTACGAGTTCCAGCGCGATGCCGCGGCCATGAATGCCTTCACCGGCGGATTCGGCGTGGCGCCCGTGGCCATCGCGGCGCAGATCGGTCAGGCACTCTTCACTGGACTCCTGCTGGTCGAGACGGTCCTGGTGATCGTGCTGGCACCCGCCTTCACCACCGGGGCCATCTCGCTCGAACGCGAGAGGCAGACGCTCGACCTGCTCGTCACTACCCCGCTCAGCTCGCTCGGGCTGGTCATCGGTAAGCTCGGCTCCGCCCTGGCCTACGTCTTCCTGCTCATCTTCGCCTCACTGCCCATGGCCGCCGTGGTCTTTCTCTTCGGCGGCGTCGGACCAGACGACCTCATCAAGGCCTACGTCCTGCTCGTCTGCTTCGCGGTCGGCTTCGGTGCCATCGGCCTCTTCATCTCGGCCCTCGTGAAACGGACACAGGTCGCGACGGTGCTCACCTATCTCACGATCCTGGCGCTGACAGCTGGCACCTGGGTCATCTGGTACTTCCTGTACGCGACGTCCGGCGTCAGCGCGCCCGGTGGATTCATCCCCGGCACCGGCGCGGCCACTGGCCGCCCGGCGCAACAGATGCTCTGGCTGAATCCATTCGTGGCCGACATGGATCTCGTATGCGTGACTTCGGTCACGGGCTACTCCGACGCATGCCTCGTGATGAGCGCCGTGACGGGCAAACCATACTTCGGCGGCTCGTTCGGCACCGGCGAGTGTCCGCCGGGCGTCCCCTGCTCCAAGCCGATGCCGATGCCGATGCCCGCCGTGGAAGACTTCGGAGGCGTTCGGCTCCCCGCCAACGGCGCGGCCATCGCCGGCTGGGCGGCCGACGGCGCCTGCCCCCCGAATGCCCGGTGTGTCGCCCCCGACGCGCAGCTCCTCGACGTGGCGCCCGTTGATCAGACCGTGACCGGATTCCCGCGGGATACCTTCTGGCCGCAATCGGCGATCGCGTTCCTCCTCATGGCCGTTGTGCTGACGCTCGTCTCGGCACGGTTGGTCATGCCATCCCGCCGAGGTTCCCGGCTGACCCGACCTCGACGCACGCCGAGGCCCGCGCCATGACGCCAGATCCGACACTGACTGCGATCCGTTCGGGCCTGGCGCCGTTCCGGCGGCGGCTCTGGCTTCGCCGGATCGTGCGCGACGGGACCTGGATGGCGGCCGCCATCCTCGGTCTCGAGCTCGTCCTCGCGCTACTCGCTCGGATCGCGCCGCTTGGCTGGGCATCGAGCGTTGCGCTGGCTCTGCCCGTGATGGGCCTCGTCGCCCTGCTCATCGATGCCGTCCGCATTCGGCCGACCCTGGCCGAGACGGCGCTTGCCCTCGACGGCGAGCAGGGCCTTCGCGATCGGGTCTCGTCGGCCCTCGAGATCGCGATCAGATCGCCCGAGCTCGCCGTAGACGATCTCACGCAGGACGGAGCTGAAGCCAGCCCGAGCGTCGCCGACGTTGGGCCAGGCAACGATGCCACGACCTACGCGGACTTCGTCCGCCTCCAGCGCCGCGATGCGTTGAGCAGCCTGCATGCGGCTGATCACCGCGCCTTCCGACCCAGACTGCCCCGTCGGCCGGCACGAGCCGCCGCCGTCCTCGCCGTGTTGCTGGTCCCTGCCCTCGTCCTGCCGAATCCGCAGGCGGACACCCTCGCGCAGCGGGAGCGCCAGCGCGAAGCCGCCGAGCGGCAAGCCGAGCGGCTCGAGCGGACGGCGGACCGTCTGTCCGAGGGGCGCACCGCCGAGGATCCCAGGGCCGAGCTGGCCGAGGAGCTGCGCCGCATCAGCCGCGAACTTCGCGAGCGACCCGAGGACCTCGACACGCAGCTGGCTCGACTCGGCTCCCTCGAAGATGCATTGCGGGCGCGTCTCGATCCGTCCAACGAGCAACGGGCTGCCGCGCTGGCCTCCCTGGCACGCAGCGTAAGCCGGCTGCAGTCAGGCACAGACAGCAACCCCGAGGGGGACCCGGAGCAGGGCTCGGAGGACGCGGATCGGCTCGCGGAGCGTGCGGACGAGATGACGCCCGCCGAGCGTGAGCGACTCGCGTCGGAGCTGGCCGCGCTGGAGGGCGTGGCCCGACAGGCTGGAGCAGGCGCCCAGGGCGCGCTGCGTGATGCCGCACAGGCGCTCGTGCGCGGCGACGTCGCCGGCGCGCAGGACGCACTCGGGCGCCTCGGGGGCGAGCTGGCCAGGGCCGGCCGCGACATCGAGCTCCAGCGCGACCTCGCCCGGACTGCCAATGACCTCCAGGATGCACGCCGCCAGATCGCCGGCGCGGCCGGCCAGGGGCAGGGTCAGGGCCAGGGGCAGGGTCAGGGCCAGGGGCAGGGTCAGCAGCCGGGTCAGAGCCCCGGCGCAGGACAGGGTCAGGGTCAAGGTCAGGGTCAAGGTCAGGGCCAGGGTCAAGGTCAGGGCCAGGGACAAGGCCAGGGTCAGGGTCAGGGCCAGGGACAAGGTCAGGGCAGCCTGGGCGGAGGCGGCTCGAGCGCGCGGTTCCTCGGCAGCGGCACCGGTTCGAATGGTCAGTTCCGCGGACCGACGAGTGGTAACAAGCAATTCGGCACCGGAGACCTCGACAAGGTCCTTGCGGACTTCGACCGACTGGGACGTCCGGGTGACCCTTCCTACGTCTCGGGCACGGGCGGTGACGGCCAGACGCAACAGGGCCAGGGCACCGGCCAAGGCATCCCGAACGACGCCTTCGTGCCTTACACCGACGTGTACCAGGACTTCTACGACTTCGCCATCACAAGCTTGGATCGCAGCGCGGTGCCGCTCGGCGTCAAGGACTACGTGCGCGACTACTTTTCATCCCTCAACCCCTGATCGACCACGGGAGACGACCGATGACCGACCCTGCCGCCCTCGCCGCTGAGCCGGCCACCGTATTCAGCCCGATCGACTTCGCGGAGCGCAGCCGCGCTATCGAGCAGGAGGTCGGGCGGGTCATCGTCGGCCAGGACGTCCTCGTCCGGCAGACGCTCATCTGCATGCTCGCCAATGGCCACGCGCTGCTCGAGGGCGTGCCCGGGCTGGGCAAGACGATGCTCGTGCGCACGATGGCGGAAGTCCTTGACTGCGCCTTCAACCGCATCCAGTTCACGCCCGACCTGATGCCCGCCGACATCGTGGGCACCAATATCCTGGTCGAGGAAGAAGGCGGCCGCCAGTTCCGCTTCCAACCCGGGCCGATCTTCGCCAACCTCGTGCTCGCCGATGAGATCAACCGCGCCACGCCCAAGACGCAGTCGGCGCTCCTCGAGGCCATGCAGGAGCAGCAGGTCTCGATCGCTCGCCAGCGCTACAAGCTCGACCCACCATTCTTCGTTCTGGCCACCCAGAACCCGCTCGAGATGGAGGGCACCTATCCCCTCCCCGAGGCCCAGCTCGACCGGTTCCTCTTCAAGCTCTGGGTCCCCTTCCCGGCCGAGGATGACCTGATCGCGATCATGGACCGGACCACGGGCAACCAGAGTGCGACGGTCAAGCACGTTGCTACCGGGGCGGAGATCGTGGCCATGCAGCGACTGGCCAGGGGCGTGCCCATCGCGCCGCACGTGACGGCCTACGCCGTCAGCCTGCTGTCGGCCACGCACCCCGACAACGACCGAGCGCCCGGACTCGTGCGAGAGTACGTGCGCTACGGCGGGTCGCCGCGCGGCGCGCAGGCGATGGTGGTGGCGGGCAAGATCCACGCCCTCATGGACGGCCGATTCAACGTTGCGATCGACGACATCCGCGACGTCGCTGTCCCGGCGTTGCGCCACAGGGTCATCCGCAACTTCGAGGGCGAGGCCGAGGGCATCACGCCGGACGCCATCATCCGCGCCGTCCTGGACGCTGTCGCCCCGCCGACCGTCGACTGACGGCGACGGGCCAGCCCCGATGACCGACGCGCGCACGACGCCGGCGGCCGAGCCGGCGAGCCGCCACGACCTGCTGCCCTCAGCCGTTGATCCGACCGTCTTCGATGAGGCCTTCCTGCGGCAGCTCGAGCGACTCATGCTCGTCACTCGCAAGGCCGTCCGCGGGGGCATGAAGGGCGTCCGCCGGAGCGCCAAGCGGGGTGTGTCGGTCGAGTTCGCCGACTATCGGGACTACTCGATGGGCGACGACCTGCGGACACTCGACTGGAACATCTACGCTCGCCTCGAGAGGCTCTTCATCAAGCTCTTCATCGAGGAGGAGGACGTGACTGTCCACATCCTGCTCGATGCATCCGGCTCGATGGGCACTGGGTCGCCGAACAAGCTGCTCTTTGCCAAGCGGGCCGCGGCCGCCCTGGCCTACGTGGGCCTCGCCTCGTACGATCGGATCAGCCTGGCCGTGCTCCAGGGCCGCGTGGCGCGCCGCTTCCCGGCCGTCCGCGGTACGGGCCGGATCTTCCAGGTCCTGGCCGACCTCTCACCTTTGCAGGCCGTTGGTGGCCCGACCGACCTGGCCGCATGCGCTCGGCACTACGCGGCACAGCTGACGCAACGTGGTCCGCTCATCCTCATCAGCGACTGCTTCGACGCCAACGCCGAGCGTGCGATCTCCGAGCTCGCCGGTACGCGCTGCGAGGTGGCCGTACTCCAGGTCCTGAGCCCGGACGAACTCGACCCGCCGCTCGAGGGCGATCTGCGCCTGGTCGATGTCGAGAGCGCGGCCGGCGTAGACATCACCGCCGACCTCGCGACGATCGATGCGTACCGTGAGCGCCTGGTCGCTTGGCAAGGGCAGCTGGAGGCGGTCGCCAACAGGCGGCGGGCATCGTTCGTGACGGTCTCGTCGACGCTGCCGCTGGCAGATCTGGTCTTCGCCGAGCTTCGCCGGCGCCAGGTGGTGGCGTAGCCGTGGTCGAGCCATCGGTCGCTGCGCACGTCGGCGCCGTCCCGTCGTCAGGCAGCGCAGCGGCCTCGCGGGCCTGAGGCGCGACGATGCCCTTCCTGGCGCCGCTGGCCATCGCCGGGCTGGCATTCATCCCGCTCATCATCGCCTTCTACATGCTCCGGCTGCGGCGCGAGGAACGGACGATCAGCAGCACGTTCCTGTGGCAGCAGCTGGTCCGCGACGTCGAAGCCAACGCCCCGTGGCAGCGGCTGCGGCGTTCGCTCCTCCTGTTGCTCCAGCTTCTGCTCGTGCTCATCCTCGTCCTTGGCGCCGCGCGTCCCTTCCTCGAGCGTCCGGCCGGCCTCGCTCGCGACTTGGTGCTGGTCATGGACGCGTCGGCCAGCATGGGCGCCACGGATGTCTTCCCGGACCGGCTGACCGCGGCGAAGCGGGCCGCAGCCGGCGCGCTCGCGGAGATGCCCGCCGACGGTCGTGTGAGCATCGTGGCGGCAGGTGAGACGGCGCGGGTGGTGGCCAACGAGGTCGGAGATCGCGGACGGGCGACGTCGCTCATCGATGGCATCGCGCTGTCCAACGGCCGCGGCGACATGACCGAGGCGCTTCGCCTTGCTGACGCGCTCGCCTCGCGGGCGCGGGGTGCGGAGATCCTGGTCGTGACCGACGACGCGGGCGGCACCACCCCAAGCCTCCGAACGCGGGCACCCATCCGCGTGCTGCCCGTCGGGCGTGACCGGCACAACCAGGCGATCGCGGCGCTGGCGGTCCAGACCGGCGCTGGCGGCGTCAAACGCAGCCTCTTCGTGAGCGTCGCCAACCTCGACTCGACAGGCGTCACGCGCCGGCTGCAGGTCCTCGCCGACGGCCAGCCATTCACCGCTCGCGACCTATTCCTCGATCCGTTGACACAGACGCAGGTCATCATCGACGAACTGCCGGTCGGCACCTCGGTGGTCGAGGCGCGGCTGACGGCCATCCCTGGCGACGGAGCTACGCCCACGGGCGGGACCGGAGGGATGCCGGCCGCAGGCGCGGCCGACCAGTTGGCGGCGGACGACGCAGCCTGGGCCATCGTGCCCAGCGATCGGCTCCAGCGCATCCTGCTCGTCGGGCCGGGCAACGTCTACCTCCAGAACGCCTTGTCGCTGCTGCCCAACGTCGAGCTCTACGGTGCCACCGGCGAGGACTACGCGACCACGACGGGGCTCGAGAAATTCGACCTCATCGTCTTCGATGGCTTCCTTCCGGCGACGCTCCCGGCGAAGCCGATCCTGGCCATCGACCCGCCCCGGACGAGCGATCTGGGCACGGTCGCCGGCACGCTCCGGCAACCCGGCATCGGCCGCGTGGCCCCGGATGAGCCGCTCCTACACGACGTGGACCTGACGCGCGTCCACGTGGCCACGGCGCGGCGCATGGAGCTGCCAGACTGGGCAAGGACGGTCATCCCAGGGCCGGATCCGGCACCGCTCCTCTACGCCGGGACCCGCCACGGCCTGGCGACGGCGGTCCTGGCCTTCGACCTGCGCCAGAGCGACCTCCCTCTCGAGGTCGCCTGGCCGATCCTCATCGCCAACCTCTCCGGCGAGCTCCTCGGTCGCGACGCCAGCACGCTGGAGCCCGTCCGTCCGGGGGCACCCGTCGAGCTTCTCCTCCCGCCGGCCAGCGCAGGCATGCGGGTCACGGCACCCGACGGCTCGGTGACCGAGCTGGAGCCCGCGACGTCGGGCGGCGCGAGCGTCACCTTCGTGGGCACCAGCCAGCTGGGCCCATACACCGCGGTGCCGATCCCCGAGCCACCCGCTCCGTCCCCCAGCGGCGCCGCTGCCGGCCCGACCCCGAGCCCGAGCCCTTCTGCGTCGGAGGCCTCGGTCCTGGTGGGGCCCATCCGCTTCGCCGTCGATCTCTTCGACCTCGAGGAGTCGAACATCGCGCCCGGCGACGGGGCACGCTTGACGGCCCTTGGTGGAGCACCCGCCCAGGGCGGCACGCCAGGCACGGCGCGCGACGAATGGTGGATCCCCATCGCACTCGCTGCCCTGGCCCTGCTGCTCGTCGAGTGGCTGGTCTACGAGCGGGACGGCGCGCGGCGCATCCGCGGCTGGCTGGTCGGCCTGCGTGGCTGGCGGCCGTCAGGTGGGCGGAGCGCCCGATGAGCCATCGGCTGCGAGGCGCGTGATGAGCCTGCCCTTCGGTTTCACCGCGCCGCAGCTCCTCCTGCTACTCGTCCCGGCCGTGGCGCTGACGCTCCTGCTGAGCCGGGCCGCGCGCCATCACCTGGGTATCGG
>JBEVDC010000195.1:0-7477 GCA_040514195.1 Candidatus Limnocylindrales bacterium
GAACCTGGCGGTCTGGGCCTGCTCAGCCGTCCGCTTGGTGTCCAGGTTCTGGCCGCCGAAGTCACGCACCTCGTTGAACTCTTCGAGGTACGTCTGCGTGCTGATCGCCGGCGGTGCGCCCGGAGCGAACTGGATCGCCGAGTCGATGGCCAGCGGGGTGACCCCTCCCAACCATGCGCTCGTGAACAGCGCTGTCGACGGCTCCGGCCTCCAGTGGCCCGGGGTCGTCCCGGTCGGGACGGTCACCGCGGCATTGCGGCCGTCGTTCACTCGCAGGGCGATGATGCGGTTCGCTGCGCGTACGCCGAACGCGACGCCCTTTCTCCTGGCGACGGGGTTCTTCACGCGGGCCAACGACGCAGCGAGGCTCGCGTCGAGCGTCGCCGCCTGTGCCGGGAAGTAGTTCTTGAGCACGCGGTGAGCTGCGGTGGCAGCGGCTGCCTCGGGCGATGCCTGCTTCGACCCGACCGCATCCCACTTGTAGAGTTCGTATCGGCCGGTGATGCCGACGACCGCGTTGTACATCGCGAGGTGGACGAATGCGAAGTAGTTGAAGTTCGTCGGGCTCGGCCCGGTGGCGGTCACCGTGCTGACGGCGATCTGATTCCAGGTGGTGATGACCGACGCTTTCGCGGCCGGCACCGGCTGTGCCGCCGCCGCGGGCGTCGCGGAGATCAGCGTGAGGCACACCAGCAATGCCAAGGTGATTCGTTTGACCGGACGGTCAAGGTGGGTGGACTGGGCTGCGGGGTAGGGCATACGTATCCCCCATGAGGCGCCGCGTGCGGTGGCCTACCGGCTCGGAGTCGTCGCGCGCCTACCCGTAATAGTGGCCGATGTGCCGCCCTCGTTCAATATCGTTTTCGCGCTCGTGATCCCGGGCGAGCAGGCGCGGCCCGGCTATCGCCGCCGCAGCCTGACGACAGGGATCTCGCGATCGGTCGTCCAGCGGTACTTGACGTACCTCGCCAGCCCGCCGGGAAGTCGGGGATACGGCGTGCCTCGTGTCCCTCGCTGCGGGACCTTGACGCCCATGATTCGACTGTACAACCACTCGCAGCGGGTCACCCGCGGGGCGGGAGATGGCGGTCCGGCGAGTCGGTCAGGCCAGTGGGGCGACCCGTTGGCCCTCGCCAGGCTTCCAGATCGTGATCGTCAGCTGGCCCTCGGCGAACTCCACTGACGAGGCTCCGGAGAGGTCGCCGACGAAGAAGGGGTCGAGCGCCTGACCCCGCAGATCGATCCCGGACTCCGCGAAGAGGTCGTCGGCGAACCGCCGATGGAGGTCGCGATCTTGCACGTTCCGCGCGTTGCCCCAGACCTTGGCGTCACCGTCGCCGACGTAGGGGTCGATCGTCGCCGTGTGCAAGCTGAACCGCGGGTCCCGAGCGAGGTCGCGGAACTTCAGCGTGTTCGGCATGCCGACGAGGACCAGCTGACCCTCGAAGATCCGTGGCTCCATCGGGCTGATCCGCGGGTAGCCATCGGAGCGGAGCGTGGCCAGGAGGCAAAGATTGCCCGTGGCCGCGTGCCGGCGCACGAAGACCTCAGCGATCCGCGGGGCCTCCACGGCGAAGTCCGTCCAGGCGACCATCGGCGCCATCCTAGCGCCGCGGGCCTAAGCCTCCCCACACGCGCACGCCCCCGTCAATACCGAGCGAGGCGAGCCTCTTGCCGTCGGGACTGAACCGCACCTGCCAGACCTTGGATGCGTGCCCACGCAGCACCAGCTCAGTCACGGCGGTGCCGGCATCCCAGATCCGCACGGTGACGTCGTCGCCGGCGGTGGCGATGCGCGAACCGTCAGGGCTGAAGGCAACGTCGTCGACGTGGCCAGCATCCGCGGCGAACCTTTGGAGCACGCTGCCCTCGAGATCCCAGATCACAGCCCCTCCCTGCAGGTGCGAGGCAGCGAGCCGGGTCCCGGCTGGATCGAAGGTCAGCGAAAAGCCCGACCAAGGGGCAGGGAACGTCCGGACGACTTCGCCGCGGCCCCAATCCCGGAGAAGGCGCATCTGGGCCGTCGGGCTCCCGATCCTGGTGTCGAATGGCCCATCCACAAGCGCCTCGGCGGGAAGCATCGTTAGATGCGACCCGGGCTCATCCTGCTCGGCGAGGGAGGGCGATCGTGACCTGGTCTGAGCTCAAACCGGCCGCGAAGGCGTTCCGCATCGCCCATGCCGCCTTCGCCGTCGTCAGCATGAGCAGCCTGGCGTATGTCTGGCTCAGTGCCTTGACGCGCCGGCGCGACCGCTTGCTCGCTGGCGGTGTGGCGGTGTTGTCATTCGAAGCCGTGGCGCTCGTGGTCGGGCGCGGCAACTGTCCGTTCGGGCCGTTCCAGGCACGGCTGGGCGATCCGGTGCCGCTGTTCGAGCTCGTGCTGCCTCCCCGCGCGGCCAAGGCCGCCATCCCCGCACTCGCAGTCGTGAGCGTGATGGGCCTTCTCGCGGTGGCTGCGCGGGGCCCTCAGCTTCCGCCACGGTGGGCAGACGCGTCCCGGTAGCGAGCCTTCGCGGCGGCCTCGTCGACGTCGGCCATCGCCTGTTCGCTCTCCGCGTCCGCAAGGTCTGCCTGCGACGTTGCCACGACGAGTTTGGCGGCCGCGGCCGTCTTCGCCGCCGACGTCTCTGCCAGCGCGGCCGCGTTCAGCGCGGCCTTGGCGGCGGCGGCCGTGGCGATCGCCGCCTAAACGGCTTCCTCCGCCGCGGCCCCGGCGGCCTGGGCGGCCAGGCGGCCGCGTCGTGCGACGGCGGCGGCGCGCTCGGCCGTCCGCCAGTCCTGCAGGGCCTCCGGGATGGACAGCTCCGGCTCTTGACTCATCGGCTTGCCTCCCCAGCATCACGTGAGATCCGCCTCGAGCTACGGTACGCTCCCCGCGAGGCGGGCGGCAAGGCCGTCGACCAGGGTGGTGAGCATGGGCGGCTGAAGCCACGGGACATGCCCGCGGCATGGAGAACGATGCATGGCGACGTGGGCTGAGTTCGCGAAGATGTCACCGACGCTGGCCGCGGACGGCCGGCGATTGATCGAGCGGTCCGGGACGGGCAAGGGACTGCTGGCGACCGTTCGTGGCGAAGCCTTACCTCGCATCCACCCGATCTCCGTGGCCATCGTCGACGGCCGGCTGCTGGCATACCTGATCGTCGGATCCGGGAAGCTGGCCGACCTCATCGCCGATGGGCGGTACGCCCTGCACGCGCACCAGGACCTGGCCGAACCGCACGAGTTCCTCGTCCGTGGTCGAGCGCACGAGGTGACCGACCCAGCGATCAGCGCTCACGCCAAGGCGACCTGGTCGTTCGACGTCGACGAGAGCTATCGGCTCTTCGAGTTCTCCATCGAGCACGCCGGCTTCGGCGAACGGGGCGACCCGGATGACTGGCCGCCGCACTACACCGCTTGGCGGAGCCCCAGCTAGCGGCCCATGCGGCCCCGGCCCGAAAGGGTAAGACTGAGGCATGCCTCGATCCATCGATGTCTACTTCGAGAGCAGCGCCAAGCGCACCTTCGCAGGCGCCGTCGATTGGCCAGGCTGGTGCCGCTCGGCGAAGGAAGAAGCGAGCGCACTCGCGGCGCTGATCGCCTATGGCCCACGATACGCGGCCGTGCTTGCGGGTGCGCCCGCCAAGGTCACCGGCCCCGACTTCCAGCCACCGACGGATCCGGCGGCACTGCGGTTGGTCGAGCGCCTGAAGGGCGGTGGTGCGACCGACTTCGGCGTCCCCGGTGAGGCCCCTGCTTCCGACCACGCCGACCTCGGTGCCGCCGAGGTCAAGCGCCTGGCTGCGATCCTGCGGGCTTGCTGGGCGGCGCTCGACCGGGCCGCGGCCGCTGCCGAGGGCGTCGTCTTGCGTAAGGGCCCACGCGGCGGGGGCCGCGACCTGGACAAGATCCTCGGCCACGTGTTCGAAGCCGAGCAGGCCTACATCATGCAGCTCGGGTCACGCCCCCCGAAAGGCGACGGATCCACGTCCGACGTGGCCGTCGAGCGTGAGGCGGCGATCGAGGCATTCACGGCCAGGGCCATCGGCCGGCCCCTCGCCACGCCGCGTCAGACGCGCAAGCCCTGGACACCGCGCTACTTCGTCCGCCGTGCCGCCTGGCACGTGCTCGACCATGCCTGGGAGATCGAGGACCGCGCCGCGCCAGAGTGAGGGCTTGGGTCGCGGACCAGGATCGTCCCGAGACGAGATCACCGCGGCTTCACTGCGCCAGCATCGGCTGGCCGGTCTCGAGGAGGGTCTTGAGGCCCGAGACGATATGGACGATGCCGCCGCCGAAGTCGACCTCGACGCGGGAGCCGGCTGAGAAGCCCTCGGTCGTGACCGTGAGTCGGCAGGCGCCGTCGCCCTCGGTCTCGATGGCCCAGGTCATGGTGACCGGTGGTTCCGCGGCGATGGCCTCGTCCCAACGGGCATGGAAGGTCATCGTCAGGCTGCGTGGTGGGTCGATGGCGATGATCTCGCCGGTGGCCGCGATCGAGCCATCCTCGTACGCGTAGGTGACCGCTGCGCCGGGCGTCCAATCGGACGCCACGCGCGTGCCGTAGTAGTACTTGACCGTCTCGTCCCCGTTCGTGATGGCTCGCCAGATGTCGTCGGGCGTGGATCGGATGGCGATGGCGTAGACATGCTTCGGCGCGATCATCGGGACCTCCTCGAGGTGGCGCTTGAGGGCGGCCATCGTGCCCAGGGTCCGGTCGGCATAGCGACTGATCCAGCGATCGTGGATCAGCCGGATGGGGACCGGGTTGAGGTAGTGGTGCTTCTCACGGCCGATGCGCTGCGTGACCACGAGCCCGGCCGCCTCCAGGACGCGGAGGTGGCGCATGACGCCGAAGCGGGTCAGGTGGGGGAGTCGTGACTCCAACCGCAGCAGGGTCTGGCCGTCGTCGTCGGCGAGGCTGTCGAGCAGCACGCGCCGCTGTGGATCGGCCAGGGCCTTGAAGACGAGCTCCAGGTCCGGTTCAGCGAGCATCCGCGGACTATACGTGCCTCAATCATCACGTGTCAATAGGCGCACGTATCGCGTGCTCCTCACGCGCCGAACCAGCCTCACGCCATGCGTCGCTGCCGAAGCCGCGCAGGTACGCGTCGACCACGGCGCTTGCGAATGCCGCATCGAGCGTGCCGCCGAAGACCAGGCGGAAGTAGACCGGTCCCACGAGCAGCTCCGTGGCGACGCCGGGGTCGGCGTCTGCGCGCAGGTCACCGCGCTCGATGCCGCGATCGACGATCCGCCCGACCTCCGTCCGGCGCGCCTCGACGATGCTCGCCCGGAACGGGTCACCGATCGACGCGTTCACGGCGATCTGCGAGAGGAGCGTCCGGATGACCGGGCCGAAGGGCGTCTCGGTCAGGGCCCGTCGAGCGTTCTCCACGGCCTGGAGCAGCTCGGCCCTCGTGTCGCCGACGTCGAAGACATGGATGTGTGGCGAAGCGAGTTCGAGCAGGAGCTCGAGCGCCAGGTCCTCCTTCGACCGCCAGCGTCGATAGATGGTGGCCTTGCCGACGCCAGCGCGGGCGGCAACGTGCTCGAGACGCAGGCGCGTGAAGCCCTCCTCGACGAGCAGCTCCCGCGCGGCCTGGAGGATCGCCCGGCTGACCCGCTCGCTCCGGGGTCGGCCGCGGATCGGCCGCGGCGCTGGGACGAGCAGCGGATCCTGCTCCGCCGCGGGCTGGTCGGCTTGACTCCGGAGCGTCATGAGGTTACGATACGGCACGGACCGTAACAAATCAACCGGAGACATGTCCCTTTGTCAGACCAGACCTGGATCATCGACAGGATCGAACGCGCCGAGCGTGAGACTCCCACCTGCGTACAGTGCCACGAACCGACCGTGGCGGAGTGGCGGGACGGCCAGATGCGGCTCGTTTGCCGCTCGCTGTCCGAGCCGAAGTCGGCGCTGCGGCGCCTGCTGAGCCTCGACCCTGCCGCTTGGCACACGAATCAGCCCATCGCCGGCCTCGAACTGGCCGCCTGAGCTGGGGGTCGGTGCGCGCCAACGCTGACAGCGCCCGACGAGCAGGCCGATCGGTGGCATCATCGATGGCATGGACGGCCGGACGGCCCTGCGGCGGATCGAGAGCGTCGACGAGTTCCTCAGCGTCGCAGGTCCGTACCTGGTCGCGCGCGAGGCGCAGCACTGCCTGACCCTCGGCATCTGTGGCGATCTTCAGGCCCAGCCTCAGGCCGCCGCTGAGCCGCCGTATCTTGCCGTCGTGACGGCCGGTGACGGGGTTGCGCTGACGGCGGTCTGGACGCCACCCTGGCAGCTCGTCCTCTCGAACGGTGAAGACCCAGCCGCGATCGCTTTGGTCGCGGCCGACCTTGCGGATCGCTCATTGATCGGCGTGAACGGACCGTCGGCGGTCGCGGATCGCTTCGCTGACGCCTGGACGGCGCAGACCGGCCAGCCGGCATGGGTCTTGATGCATGAACGAGTCTTCGAGCTCTCCCAGGTGACGCGGCCGCACGGCGTGCCAGGTGCCCTTCGGCACGCTCGACCGTCCGACCGCGACCACCTCATCGCTTGGCTGATCGCCTTCGAAGAGGAGACGTTCGGCGAACGACAGCCCCGGGATCCCGGCGCCATGGTCGACCGCAGCCTGGCGGGCGTGGGTCGCCGCCTGTACGTCTGGGACGTCGACGGGCCGGTCTCGATGTGCGGCGTCGGTGGCCCGACCCCCAATGGCATCCGCATCGGTCCGGTCTACACGCCGCCGGGCCTGCGCCGCCGCGGCTATGCCAGCGCCTGTGTCGCGGCTGTCAGCCAAGCCCAGTTGGACGCCGGTCGCCGTTCTTGCTACCTCTTCGCCGACACGGCCAACCCGACCTCGAACCACATCTACGAGACCATGGGCTACGCGCCCGTTTCCGACGTCACCGTCTACCGATTCGAGCGCGCCTGAGGGGCCGCCAGCAACCGCGTCCACGCCCGCGACGATCAGGCCTGCAGGGTCGCGTCGGGCCGTTCCCGCTCCGCCTCGTCGGCCTTGAAGAACGGCCGCTGCGTCCAGCCGAAGAGGCCCGCGATCAGCATCGCCGGCAGGGTCCGGATGCGGGTATTGAACCGGTAGACCATGTCGTTGTAGAGCTCGCGCCGGTCGGCCAGCATCCCTTCCAGCCGGGCGATCTCGACCTGCAGCGCCAGCACGTTGCCGTGGCTCTTGATGTCCGGGTAGGCTTCGACGGTCGCCAGCAGGTGCTTGACGCCGAGGGTCGTGGCCGCGGCGACGGCGCCCTGGCGATCGATGGGATCTTCGGGTCGATACTCGGCCCGCAGTCGCGTGACCTCCTCGAGCACATCGCGCTCGAAGCCCATCAGGCCACGGACCGCTTCGACCAGCCGCGGCAGCTCGTCGTGGCGCTGCTTGAGGATGACATCGATGTTGGCCCACGCCTTGTCGATGCGCTGGCCCATGGCGATGACCGCGTTGTAGGTCGTGACCAGGAAGACGACGATGGTCGCCGCCAG
>JBEVDC010000228.1:0-3051 GCA_040514195.1 Candidatus Limnocylindrales bacterium
CGTTGCCGACTGCGGCGATCGTGGTCCGGGCCAGCCGGCGGAGCTCACGCTCGAGCGACTCGCGGCCATGGACGATGTTCTCGTCGCGGTCCTTGCGCTTGAACCATTGGCGGATCTTCTCGCGCGCATGGGAGGTCCGGACGATGTTGATCCAGTCGCGCGATGGGCCGTGCTCGCCCTTGGTCGTGACGATCTCGACGATGTCGCCGTTCTTCAGGCGGTAGTCGAGCGGCACGAGGCGGTTGTTGACCTTCGCGCCGATCGTGCGGTGGCCGACGTCGGTGTGGATGCGATAGGCGAAGTCGAGCGGCGTGGCCCCGGCCGGCAGGTCCTTGATGTCGCCCTTGGGCGTGAACACGAAGACCTGGTCCTGGAAGATGTCGAGCTTGATGCCCTCGACGAACTCGGTCGCGTCGCTGACGTCGCGCTGCCAGTCCATGAGCTGGCGCAGCCAGGCGAGCTTGGCGTCGTACTCGCGGTCGCTCTTCGTCCCCTCCTTGTAGCGCCAGTGGGCGGCGATGCCGACCTCCGAGACCTGGTGCATCTGGTGGGTCCGGATCTGGATCTCGAGCGGCTTGCCGTCGAGCGCGATGACGGCAGTGTGGAGGGACTGGTAGAGGTTGTTCTTCGGGACGGCGATGTAGTCGTCGAACTGGCCCGGGATCGGCCGCCAGAGCGAGTGGACGATGCCCAATGCCGCGTAGCAGTCCTTCAGCTCGTCGACGAGGACCCGCAGGGCGTAGACGTCGTAGATCTCGTTGAGGTCGGCGCCCTTGCGCTGCATCTTCTTCCAGATGCTGTTGATGTGCTTCGGTCGCCCGGAAAGCTCGGCCTTGATGCCGGCGGCAGCGAGGCCGTCGGCGAGGATGCCCTTGACGCGCACGACATAGGCCTCGCGCGCCTTCCGTCGGGTTTCGAGCTGGGCGGCCAGGCGTCGATAGGCCTCCCCTTCCAGCTCCTTGAAGGCCAGGTCCTCGAGCTCCCACTTGATCTGCCAGATGCCCAGCCGCTCGGCCAGTGGCGCGTAGATCTCGGCCGTCTGGCGCGCGATCCGCTGGCGCTTGTCGCGCGGCAGGGCGCCCAGCGTGCGCATGTTGTGGAGCCGGTCGGCGAGCTTGATGAGGACGACCCGTACGTCCTCGGCCATGGCCAGGAACATCTTGCGGATGTTCTCGGCCTGCTGCTCCTCGTGCGTGTGTGTCGAGAGGCGAGACAGCTTGGTCACGCCATCCACGAGGCGCCCGACGTCGGCACCGAAGCGATCCTCGATGTCGGCGAGCGAGAAGTCGGTGTCTTCCGGTACGTCGTGCAGAAGGGCCGCGATGGCTGCCACCGGATCGATGCCAAGCTCGGCCAGGATCTGGGCCGACGCGATGGGGTGGGTGATATAGGGCTCGCCCGATGCCCGTTTCTGACCGGCGTGGGCCTCAGCCGCGAAGCGATAGCCCCGTTCGACCGGCTCGAGGTCGGCCTGCGGGTAGTGTTCGCGGAGCGTCTTGAGCAGCTTGCGCGCCTGGGCGTCGATGACCCGCGGAGTGACCTGGACGGCAGCCGCTGGCGCCCGCTTGGGGCGGGTCGCAGTGGTCGGCGTGGCAGGCTCGGTGGTCATACGAGGGGCAAGTGTAGCGCGGGGTCCCGTTGCGCCCGCCGCCCAGGCCTGCTGCAGCGCGACCCGGTCAGCCGCCGCGCAACCGCTCCCGGAGGTCGCGCAGGCGGTACCAGAGGGGGTCGACGACGAGGTCGAACGTTCCTGGATGCCGAAGTGATCGACCACCGAACTTGCGCTTGAAGCGGCTGTAGCCCGCGGCGTCGGGTTGCGTGGCCTCCTCCTCGGCCTCGACGACGCCCCACAGGTCGAGGGTCGCGCAGCCATCCGAGGCGAGCGTCTCCATGGCGGTCGCCAGGACCGCGTACTGGGCGCGGCTCCGCTCCACGGCCTGGTCACGCGACGAGCCGCCCCAGAGGTAGGCAGCGCGATGGCCGACGCTCAGGAATCCCATCGCCGCCACGGCCCGTCCGTCGAGCCTGGCCTCGACCGAGAGCCAGCCGCCACCCGGCGCGAAGGCGGCCGCCGCGTCCGCGAGGAACGCGGCCGATCGCGGTCGGAAGTCGGCCCGCTGCGCAGTCCCGGCGTGAAGCGTGGCCAGTGCCGCGACGGCGACGGGATCGCCGACCCGATCCACGTGGGTGGTGACGCCCTCCTTGGCGGCGCGGCGTACGCGGGTCCGTGCGTCCGACTCCCAGCGCCCCCAGATGGCCTCAGGGCCGCCCGTCAGGTCCACGATCCGAGTCGTCGCCGCCTGCAGGTCGTGGCGCGCGCGCCTGAGCCCTTTGGACCCGAAGAACGACGCCAGCAGGCTCGCGTCGTCGCCGTCTTCGGCGCGGGGGTCGACCTTGATGACGATCGCGCGCTCGCGGCGCGCGGCTTCGCGGATGCCGCCCAGCAGCAGGTCCAACGCTGTGGGTCGATCACGTCGCCAGATCGGGCCATGCGGCACGTAGCCGATCGCGCGGCCACCGGTCGTCGGGCGGAGCAGGACCTGGGCAAGCCCCAGGGGGCCCTCGTCCCCTTCGGCGATGAGGCGGAGGGGTCGTTCCCCGTGTCGACCATTGACCTCGCCCCACGCCCATGCCTGCAATGGGTCTGCGGCCGTGAGGTCCGCGATGAGCGCGTCCCAGGCCGGGCGGTCGGCCTCGACCGCGAGGCGGATCCTGGTCCCAGCCGCGACGTTCGGGGCGTCGGCCGTCACGTGGTTCCGCCCCAGCCGCCCTCGATCAGTGCCCGTCGCGCCTCGAGCACCTCGTCCCACCTGATCTCGCCGTCGGCCATCTCGATCGTCTTCTCGTGGCCTTTCCCGGCCAGCAGGACGACATCGCCAGGCTGTGCGTCGGCGATGGCCAGGCGGATGGCCTCCGCACGATCGGGCACCAGGACCAGGTCCCGTCCACGATGCCGGCCGGCCTCCTCGGCGCCGACGGCGATGGCCTCGAGGATCGCCTGGCGGTCCTCCGTGCGCGGGTCCTCGTCGGTGACGACGACGAGGCGGCAGC
>JBEVDC010000004.1:0-3095 GCA_040514195.1 Candidatus Limnocylindrales bacterium
CCGACCTCAATCACCGCCACGTCCACCTGGGCGGCACGGAAGACGTCCAGCCCGATCGCGGTGGTCACCTCGAAGAACGTCGGCATCACTGGAAGCCTGCCGTCGGCGCAGGCCGCGTCGACCTCGGCGAACACGTCACGCGCCGAAGCATCGAGGCGCCCGGCGTCGATCGCCTCGCCGCTCACGGCCATCCGTTCCTCGAGACGATCGAGGTGGGGCGAGGTGTAGAGGCCGGTCCGGTATCCGGCCCCGCGCAAGGCACGCTCGACCATCGCCGAGACCGAGCCCTTGCCGTTGGTTCCCGCGATGTGGACGGTGGGGTAGGCGCGCTCCGGATGGCCGAGAGCCTCCACCAGCACCCCGATGTTGTCGAGGCCGAGCTTGATCCCGAACGCCTCGAGTGCGAACAGCCGGTCGCGAATCGTCACGCCCGCATGAAGCGAAGGGCCCGGGCCAGCGTGCCCTTCAGTTCGCGCCGGTCCACCACCAGGTCGAGCATCCCGCGCTCGAGCAGGAACTCGCTGCGCTGAAAGCCGTCGGGCAGCTTCTGGCGGATGGTCTGCTCGATGACCCGGGGGCCGGCAAAGCCGATGAGCGCCCGCGGCTCCGCCACGTTGAGGTCGCCCAGCATCGCGTAACTGGCGGTCACGCCGCCGGTGGTCGGATCGGTGAGGACCGAGATGTAGGGCAGGCGCGCCCGATCGAGCCGGGCCAGCGCCGCCGAGATCTTCGCCATCTGCATCAGCGACAGCGTGCCCTCCATCATCCGGGCCCCACCCGAGCACGAGACGATGATGACGGGAACGCGCCGTTCCAGGGCGAGCTCGATGCCGCGGACGATCTTTTCCCCGACCACAACGCCCATCGACCCGCCGATGAAGCTGTAGTCCATCGAGGCGACGATGGCAGGCATGCCCTCGACCTTGCCGACGCCCACGATCACGGCATCCGACTGGCCGGTGCTGGCCATGGTCTTCGCCAGGCGGTCGCGGTAGGGCTTGGTGTCGGTGAAGGTCAGCGGATCGTTCGAGCGGAGGTCGGGCGCCAGTTCCTCCCAGCGCTCGTCATCGAAGAGCGACTTCAGCCGGTCGATGGCCCCCAGGCGGAAGTGATGGCCGCACTTGTCGCATACCTGGAGGTTCTTGACGAGATCCTTCGCGTAGAGGATGGCGTCACAGTCCGGACACTTCTCCCACAGGCCTTCGGGAACGCGGCTGGTCGTCTTCGGCGTCGCAAGGGGCCTGCGCGCCTTCTTGAACCAGGCCATAAGGGGTCAGCTTAGCAAAAGTCTCTTCACTTTCGCGCGACGTAGTAGCGCGTCCCCTTGCCCATGCCCTTGATCTGTCGCACCAGGTCGTCGAGGGCGGCGTCGTCGGTTTCGGGGTCGAAATGCGAGGTCTCGACGACCAGGAGCGGCGTGGCGGTGTAGTGGAAGAAGAAGTGCTGGTAAGCCTCGTTCAGCTCGCGGACGTAGGTCTCGTCGGGCCAGGCCAGCTCGCGCTCGGGCTCCTCGGGACGGCGGCGCAGGCGCTCCAGCAGGACTTCGGTCGGCGCCGCGAGGTAGACGACCATGTCGGGTACCGGGACATCGCTGGCGAGCAGGTCGTACAGGCGCTGGTAGATGAACAGCTCGTTGTCGTCGAGATTGAGGTACGCGAAGATCTTGTCCTTGTCGAACAGGTAGTCGCAGACCGTGGCTTGCAGGAAGAGATCGGCCTGCCGCAAGCCCGTCAGCTGCCGGTGGCGGTTCAGCAGGTAGAACAACTGCGCCTGCAGGGCCGCGCCGGGGCGATCGTTGTAGAAATCGGCGAGAAACGGGTTGTCGGTGTCCTCGAGCACGGTCGTGGCATCGAGACGCGACGCCAGGCGTTGGGCCAGCATTGTCTTTCCGACCCCAATCGGGCCCTCGACGGCCAGATAATGGAAGGCCACGCGGACGCGAGTATATTGCAGGAGCTACGACCCGCGGGAGACACGATGAGAATCGACCGACTCGAGCTGTTTCTGTGCCGCTTGCCGCTCGTCCACTTCTTCGAGACGAGCTTCGGCCGCACCTACGACCGCACCTTCGTGCTGGCGCGCATGGAAGGCGACGGGCACGAAGGATGGGGTGAGGCGGTGGCCGAGGGCCACCCGTACTACAGTGGTGAAACCACCGAGACCGTGTGGCACATCGTCACCGCGTTTCTCGCACCGCTCGTCGTCGGGCGTGAATTCGAGCATCCGCGCGAGGTGTTTGCGGCGATGAAGCGGGTGCGCACGCACAACATGGCCAAGGCCCTGCTCGAGATGACGGCGTGGGATCTCTACGCGAAGAGCCAGGGGCGGCCGCTGTCCTCCGTCCTGGGCGGTACCCGGACCCGGATCTCCTCCGGCGTCTCGATCGGCATCCAGGACTCCTACGACCAGCTCCTGGAGAAAGTGGCGAAGGAGCGGGCCGCGGGGTACCAGCGGATCAAGATCAAGGTCAAGCCGGGTTGGGACATCGAAGCGGTGGACCGGATTCGCTCCCATTTCGGCGATATCCCGCTGATGGTGGACGCCAACGCGGCCTACAAGCTGGACGATGGGGCTCACCTGGCCCGGCTCGATCCGTACGACTTGATGATGATCGAGCAGCCCCTCGAGTACGACGATGTGATGGATCACGTGGCCCTTCAACAGGCCATTGCGACGCCGATCTGCCTCGACGAGTCGATTCACACCGTCCGCATCGCCCGCGACGCGATTGCCGCTGGGGCTTGCCGCATCATCAACATCAAGCCGGGCCGGGTCGGCGGCCACCAGCAGTCGATCGAGCTGCACGACCTCTGCGCCGCCCACGACATTCCGGTCTGGCACGGCGGCATGCTCGAGAGCGGCATTGGCCGCGCCCACAACATCCACCTTGCGAGCCTGCCCAACTTCCGGTTGCCCGGCGACATCGCGGCGTCGAAGCGCTACTACGTGCCGGATCTGATCGAGCCGGCCATCGACATCGCCGAGGACGGGACGATCGCGGTGCCGACCGGACCCGGCATCGGCGTGACGGTGGTTCGCGATCGAGTAGACAAGGCCACCGAGCGCCACCTCGTGGTCGACGCCCGCGAGGCCGT
>JBEVDC010000006.1:0-9391 GCA_040514195.1 Candidatus Limnocylindrales bacterium
GACACGGCCCTGGCCGGCCATGCTGCGCGGCATCTACGGCGACCCGGAACGCTACCAGCAGACCTACTGGAGCCGCTTCCCGGGCCGCTATTTCGCCGGCGATGGCGCCCGACGCGACCAGGAAGGCTACTTCTGGCTGCTCGGGCGGGTCGATGACGTGATGAACGTCGCCGGCCATCGCATCAGCACGACCGAGGTCGAGTCGGCACTGGTCGACCACCACGCGGTGGCCGAGGCGGCCGTGGTCGGCAAGAGCGACGCGCTGACGGGCCAGGCCATCTTCGCCTATGTCATCCTCAAGACCGGCCGCGAGCCGACCGACGCGCTGGCCCTCGAGCTGCGCGAGCACGTGGCCAAGGTCATCGGCCCCATCGCCCGGCCGAAGGACCTGCTCTTCACGCCGGATCTGCCCAAGACGCGCTCGGGCAAGATCATGCGCCGGTTGCTGCGCGATCTGGCCGAGGGCCGCACCCTGGGCGACACGACCACGCTGGCCGACGCCGGCGTGGTGGAGTCGATCCGCGCCGCGTCCGGCGCCGGCGACGAGTAGACGTGCCCTTCAAGCTCTTCGGCCGGGGCGAGAGCAGACCGCAGGAGGAACGCCCGGTCCCGGCTTCTGAGCGGCTGCCGCCAGGCATCCCCTTCGAGGCCCTGACCGAGGAGTGGCACCTGGTGGGCGTCATGGAGGTCTCCGGTCGGCTCTCTGACGCCCTCAACCGTCGGGAGGCGATCAGCCTGGCTGGCGTGTCGTGGGCACCGATCGACGGCAACGGGCCCTTCGAGCCGGCGCCAGGATTGCGTTCCGTCGACGCGTACGACCTGATCGTCGTGCTCGGTGGTGTGGACAGCCAGCCCGCCCTCGACGAGAAGCAGCGTGAGGCGCACAAGCTGCACAAGGTGGCCTACGACGTGGCCCTCGACTGCCCGCCGTTCCGGGTCGTGGGCACGGTCCATCTCTTCCCCGGGACGGAGCCGGCGCGGCTGCTCGATCGCCAGACCGAGCTGTTCGTGCCGGTCACTGACGCCGTCACGTTCGTGGAGGGCACCATGGTCGGCGACGAGAGCGAGGTCGCCCTCGTCAACCGGAGCTATCTCAAGGGCGTGGAGCAGATCGATCGTCGCACGTTCGAAGCGGTCAAGCCGCTGCCGGGCCGTCCGCTCGGTGGCACCAGCTACGGAGAACGCTGACCCGGATCAGGCCCGGACGACGTCTGCCTGGGGACGCGAGAAGAGGCCCAGCAGGGTGCGCTCGGTGCCCTTGGCGGCGACCGGCGACTCGCGGTCGAGGAGTCGATCGGCGAGGCGCTCGAAGTCCTCGGTGACTTTCTCCTTCGGGAACTTCTCGATGACGGTCACGCCTTCGTTGGCCGCGCGGACGAAGAGCGGCCCGCCGGACCGGATGGTGGCGAAGGCGCGCATGCCGGTCGTGCGTTCGACGTCGGCCACCGCGATGCCGGAATTGGCGCGGTTGACGATGAGTGAGATGCGGTCGCGCACGCCCAGCTCGGCACCGGCCAGCTCGATGAACTTGACGGCTGCGTTGAGCGCCGGCACGTCGGGGGTGACCGGCATCAGGATCCGGTCGCAGCGCGCGAAGATGGCCCGGTTGAGCGGCCCGTAGTCAGGGTGGAGATCCGCCACCAGGACATCGAAGCCGAGCTTGGAGCCCGACAAGTGGTCGGCCAGACGGACCGGGTCGATGTGTTCGGTCTGCAGCGGGTTGGCCGCCAGGACCGCGACCCGCATCCCGCTCGAATGCTGCGTGGCCACGCCGGCCAGGCCGCGCGGCAGTGCCTCGTCCTCCTCCCAGGCGTCGGCCACGGTCTCGATCTGCTCGAGCCCGAGCGAGTTCGCGATGTGCCCGGTGACCGTGTCGGCGTCGATGAGCAGGACCTGCTGGCCTCGATGCATCTGGAGCATGGCGGCGAGGTTGGTCGCGATGGTCGTCTTGCCGACACCACCCTTGGGGTTGAAGACGGCCACGATGAGCGCGCGTCGCGCGAGCGCGCTGGCATCGAGGTCGGGATTGGCCAGGATCGGCCCGCTGCCGTCGTCGAAGGTCTGGGCGCGGATGAGCATCGCCTCCACGCGCCAGCGGAGCGCCTCGACGTCGTAGGGCCGGGTGAAGTACTCGGTCGTGTCGTCGGCACGCTGGCGAACGACGAACTGGTCGAACGCGCGCGGCGAGACGACCATCAACGTCGGGATCTGGCGATCCCCGCCGTGGAGGTGCTCGTACATCTCGAGTGCAGCATCGAAGTCGGTCTCACCGTCGATGATCGCCAGGCCGATATCGCGACGCTCGCTGACCAGCGTCCCAAGCTCGTCGGCGTCGGCGGCACGGAAGACAGGGAACCCCGCGTCGGCGAGGCCGCGGGAGACGTGTTCGAGCTCACCGGCAGGGAGCGAACAGGCGACGGCCGGTCGGGCCATGGAGGTCCCTTTCTCGAGTCGCTGGCTCGGCGACGATCAGGACTCTGACTCGGGATCCCGAGCCGAGACGTTGACGACGCCCTCACCGGCCGCGACGACGCGAGCGCCGAAGCCGGGCAGCGTGGGGATCACGTCCTTGAGCACGACGTCGGCGTCATGTGCGGTCTTGAACACGAACTCGCCTTCCGGCCCGGAGCTGACGCCGACCGACCGCACGCCGGCGACCTTGCCGAGGGTGCGCTTGAAAGCGGCCACCGATGCGACGCTGACGAGGCCGATGACGACCACGCTGGTGGAGGACTCGGGGGCCGATCGGCCGTTCGCGGAGGCGTCGCCGAGGCGGGCAGCGATCGTCGCTTCGCTCATCGCGTCGATGCCGAGGTCCGCCTCCGTGGCCTCGCCCTCGGGCGCGTCTGCCGACAGTCCGAGGGCGGCCAGACGAGGGTCGCCCTCATCGGTGATCAGGTCGCTCGATGTCGACTCGTCGACCGGCGCTTCGACGGCGACGGCCGCGGCCTCGACGACCCAAGCCTGGGCCTCGACAGGTTCTGGCTGGGCTTGGACGATCGCCTCCGCCTGTGCATCGACGACCGAATCGGTTCGGGCTTCGACGACCGCATCGGCCTGTGCTTCGACGACCGGTTCGGCGTGGGCTTCGACGACCGGTTCGACCTGCGCTTCGGCGATCGCCTCGACCTGCGCTTCAGCGACCGGTTCGACGGGCGCATCGGCGACCGGCTGGGCGAACGCCTGCGCGGGTTCGCTGGTCTCGACCTGGGCCTCGACGGCTGGTTCGGTTGTGGGAGCCTGGATGTCGACGTGCTCGGCCTCGACGTGCTCGGGCTCGACGCGCTCGGGCTCGACGCGCTCGGGCTCGACCCGTGCGGCCGTGGTCTCCCGGATGAGCTCGTCCAGGGCCGCGGCACGGGCGGCCGCGCTGGCCTCTTCGAGCGAGGGGGGCTCGGGCATCTCGGCGGCCACGGCACCGAACTCGGACGGGTCTTCGATCTCCTCGAGTCGGACGAAGAACGCGTCCATCTCGGCTTCGTACTCGGTGATGCGTGCCTGGACGTGCTCGACTTCGCGCTCGATGAGCGCAGCATGGCCCTCGAGACTCAGCTCGAGCTCCTGCTTGCGTTCGGAGATGCGCTCTTCCGTCTCAGCGCGGATACGCGCGATCTCTGCCTTGGACCACTCCTTGATCCCGGAAACATCCTCGTCCGCCACGCGACGAAGGCCTTCGACCTCTTCGGCCGAGCGGGCGTGGATGCGTTCGATGGAGGTCGTGCCCTCCTTGCGCATGCTGTCGACCAGGCTCGTACGGCTTTCCTCAGCGGTCGACCGCATGGCGCGCACGAGATCGGCGAGCAGGCGAGATGGCGGTCGGGCGGCGGAAGCGCGCGGAGCGTTGGTCAGGCCCATCGGCGAGGTCGGGGGCGCAGTCACCTCGTCCGCGACAGGGGACTCGGCTCGTGCAGGCTCCATCGGCTCGGGCGGCGCGACGGCGTCGGCTTCGGTGCGGGCGGCGAAGGCCGCGTTGGCGGCGGTCATGGCCTCTTCCTCGGCGACCGTCATGCCCATGGTTCCTGTCTCCTGCTGATCCGAAGCCCCCGGGGCCTCGCCGATCGGGTGGTCCGCCTCCGTTGCGGGCGTCTCTGCGTCGGTCACCGGACCCGACCCCCAGGGGAGCCGGAAGCCGCTGCGCTGTTCAGTGGAAGCCATCGTCGTTGCGGTCCTCGTCCTCGTCAAAAGCCGTGTGGTGCGGTGTGGTGACTCGGTGTGCGGGCATGCTAGGTCGAGGTCCAACGCATGACGAGGGCGACAGAGGTACCGAAAACGCTGCCCGGAGGTACCGCTCGATCCGTGGTACTCGCTCGGCCGGACGGTTCGGCCCTGTGCCGTGGTGCGTCGGAGCGACGCCTTGGTGCGCCGCGTCGACACGATCTCCTGCGGCCGTCGTCGGCTCGGACGCCGACCCGATCAGGATCGGGCCGGCAGGCGGGTGGAACCTCACCGAAGCGGTACGATGGCCCGCGTGCGCATCGACGATCGGCTCGGCCGCCCGCTCCGGGACCTGCGCGTCTCGGTCACCGACCGCTGCAACTTCCGATGTGTGTATTGCATGCCCAAGGAGGTCTTCGGTCGGGACTTCCAGTTCCTCGAGCGGAAGGAGCTGCTGACCTTCGAGGAGATGGCCCGCCTCGTCCGCCTCTTTCTCGAGGCGGGCGTGGAGAAGGTCCGGATCACGGGCGGCGAGCCGCTCGTCCGGCGCGACCTCCATCGCTTCGTCGCCCTCGTGGCGCCGCTGCCCGGTCTGCGCGACCTGACGCTCACGACCAACGGCTCGCTCCTCGTACGCCAAGCGGCGGCACTGGCCGACGCCGGCCTGCAACGCATCACGGTCAGCCTCGACTCGCTCGACGATGCCACGTTCCGGCTCATGAACGACGTCGACTTCCCGGTCGAGCGGGTGCTCGACGGCATCGCCGCCGCGGAAGGGGCCGGCCTGGCGCCGATCAAGGTCAACATGGTCGTCCGGCGCGGGCTCAACGAGTCGAGCGTCGTGCCTATGGCCCGCTACTTCCGCGAGCGCGGCCATGTCCTTCGCTTCATCGAATACATGGACGTCGGCCACTCCAATGGCTGGCGGCTCGACGATGTCGTGCCGGCGGCGGAGATCGTGGCCGCCATCGATGCCGAGATGCCCCTCGAGCCGGTGCCGCCCAACTACGAAGGCGAGGTCGCCGATCGCTGGCGCTACCGCGACGGATCGGGCGAGGTCGGCGTCATCGCCTCGGTCAGTCAGCCTTTCTGCTCGACCTGCACCCGGGCCCGCCTCTCAGCCGAGGGTGGCCTGTACACCTGCCTCTTCGCCGTCCGCAGCCATGATCTGCGCGGGCCGATGCGCGAGGGCGCCGATGACGCAGCCCTGGCCAGCCGCATCGCCACCGTCTGGTCGAACCGCACGGACCGCTACAGCGAACTGCGGTCGGCCGCCACCGTGGCCCTGCCCAAGGTGGAGATGTCGCACATCGGCGGCTGAAGGCGCCGGTTCCGACCCGGCACGCGCCGGCTCCGACGCGTCAGGCGCCGGTTCCGGACGCGGCACATCCCGTCTCTCACGGAGCCCGCGATGGCCGCCGCGCGGCTGTCGGTGATTCGCTCGTATGGCGCATGACCCGCGCCATTGTCCACACGGTTCTCCACAGGCGGGCAGGATTCGTGGACAGCGACGGCCGGATCCGCCCGAACTTCGTGGATAACCGCGTTGACCCTCGCCGTTCACGGCGGCTACCGTTCGAATCGCCCGAAGGGGCCGTCGGAACTCCATCGACGCAGGGGACTTGTCCCAGGCGTTGGCACCGTGATCACCCACGGCGCCCCCGTGACGGCGCTGCGGCGGCTGAGATGACATCAAGGCCGGCGGAGCTGACCACACGGCGGCGGTGGCCGACCGATCGGTCGCTTCGGGCGCTTCCCTGCCCATGGTTGGGCGGCCCTCCGGGGACGTCCGCGGTGGGATCGGTCGGAGGGGTGCGATCGGCATCCCGGTGTCGATACCTCCTCCGACCGACGAAACCCCACGCCCGACCTCCAAGGCACCCTCCTGTCGATCTGCGATGCCGTGGGTTCGGTCGCCGGCGTATCCTGCGCGCCATGCCCGATGCTCCGAGGGTGGACGACCTGCCGGAACGCCTGGACGCGCTCGAGGGCGCCGTTCGGTCTCGGACGGACTTGGTGCCGCGGATCGGCATCGTCCTTGGGTCCGGGCTCGGCGGCCTCGCGGCGCGCGTCGAAGAGCCGGTCGTCATCCCCTTCGGCGAGCTGCCGGGCTGGCCGGCCGCGTCTGCCCCGGGCCACGTGGGTCGCCTCCTGCTGGGCACGATCGCTGGGCTCGCCGTCGTCTGTCTGCAGGGCCGACTGCACCTCTACGAGGGACATCCGCCCGGACTCGTCGTCCAGCCGGTGCTCCTCATGGGGCGGCTCGGGGCGCCGCGGATCCTGATCACGAACGCGGCCGGCGGGGTCAACGCGGCCTGGCCGCCGGGCACGCTCATGGCCATCGCCGACCACCTCAACCTGACGGGCCTCAGCCCACTGCTGGGCGCGAATCCGGACCGGCTCGGGCCGCGGTTCCCGGACCTCACCGACGCCTGGGACCCGGAACTGCGGGCGCGGCTCCACGAGGCGGCGCGACTCGAGGGGATCCGGCTCGAGGAGGGTGTCTACGCTGGGCTTCTGGGCCCCAGCTACGAGACGCCGGCCGAGGTGCGCATGCTGCGGACGCTGGGTGCTGACGCGGTCGGCATGTCGACGGTGCTGGAGGCCATCGCCGCGCGATGGGCAGGCCTGCATATGGCCGGCATCTCGCTGGTCACCAACCCCGGCGCGGGCGTGACCGGTCAGCCACTGACCCATGACGAGGTGCTCGAAGCAGCGAACGAGGCTGCGCCGCGCTTCGAGCGTCTGGTGATCAGGTTCGTCTCGTTGCTGTCGGACTGAACGGCCGCGCTGGCGGTCGCCAGCAGAGGCAGATCGGCGCCCGTCCTAGATGGTCGGCAGCTCGCGTCCGGCGGCCTTGGCGGTGGCCCGCTTCTCCGCCCAGGCACCCATGACCGTGTCCTTGTGCGGCCGGATCGGGCAATGCTCGTCCCGGTTACGGTCCTCGTCGCAGTAGCCGAGCGGCACGCACTTGGGCGCCAGGAACGAGCCGAGGAACGGGCTGACCTGGAAGACCTCGTGGCGGATGAGCTGGAAGAGCCGGCGGATCTCCCACTGGGCCATCGTGCACAGACGCAGGCCGGACATGTGGATGAGCGCGCGCAGGTTGGTGGTCATGACCAGATTGGTGCGCGTCGCATTCGGCATCACGAAGCGGGCGTCTTCGCCGGGCACGCCCGCCTCGAGCAGCTCGCTGTAGAACGCGAGCGAGCCGTCGAGCGTCGACTCGTAGCGCTGCCGCAGCGCCTCTGGCGCGTCTGCGATGGTGCCCGGGACCATGTATGCCGGACGCTTGTAGTCGAGGTATCGCTGGGACTGCTGGTCGAAGGCGAGACCCGCCCGGTGGCGAACCAGCTGGTGGCTGAGGGTGCGGGTCACGCCGCTGATAGCGAAGGTGAAGACGATGTGCTCGATAGTCGAGCCGTGGCCCGATTCGATGACGCGGCGGACCAGCTCCTGCTGTTTCTCGGGTGCCACGCGGCCATCCGTCGCGCGGTCGAAGATATCCTCCGGTCGCAGCTCGCTGTAACAGGTCCGGCAGGCGGTGTAGATGAGCGGCAGGTAGTACGACTCAGCGATCTCGCGGGTCGGGAAGAGGAGCTTCGCCGTCATGCCCAGATCGCGCGTAGCCGGGCTGCGTGGCGTGCCACTCCGCGGCGCGGCCGTTCGCGGCGCGGATCCGGCGGGCACGGCCAGCGGTTGCTCGCTCACTCGGGGAGTGTAGCGCCGACGCGGCGTCGGAGCGGGCGAGTCCAGAAGACCCAGGCGGTGGCGACCACGGCTGACGGGATAGCCAGGGCGTAGATGGCCGCGGCGGGCCCGTAGGTGCTGGTGACAGCGCCGGCCACGATGGTCGAGACGGCTGCCACGAGGGTCACCAGGCCGTAATCGACGCTGAAGATGCGACCCCGTACGGCATCCGGCGTGGAGCGTTGCAACCCGGTCGTCGAGAGCGTCCATTGGGCGCCGCCGCCAACGTGTGCGACGAAGACGAGGCCGGCCGCGAGGGCCAGGCCGGGCGCGAGCGGCAGGAGGAGGTAGGCGCCGAGGAACAGGAAGAAGGCGACGCCGATGCCCGCGATGAGGCCCTGTTCGTCGAAGCCGAAGATGGCGCGGGCGATGAAGGGACCGAGCAGGGCGCCGAGCCCACGGGCGGCAAACAGGACTCCGATGCCGAGATCGCCGGCCTCGTAGACCGTGGCCCCGAAGACGGCCAGCAGAAGGATGACACCGGTCCCCACCCCGAACGTCGACTTGGCCAAGAGGAAGGCCGCTACGCTACGCGAGCGTCGGGCCAACGCGAGTGCCTCGCCCATCGCGGCCAGCATCCCCGACGAGGCCGCCGTCGGTGCCCCGGACGCGCGTGCTGAGGCGCCGCCGAACGAGCGCCGGATGTCCACGATGAGCGCGGCCGAGAATGCGAAGCTGCCAGCGTCGAGGAGGAAGGCAGCGTCCCGGCCGAAGGCGACCGCGACCAGTCCGCCGACGGCCGCGCCAACGGCCAGCATGGTGCCCCAGGCCGAGCCGAGCAGGACGTTGGCCACCGGCAGATCCTCCTCGTCCACGAGGTTCGGGAGCGCCGCCGACGACGTCGGCTCGAAGAAGGCCGAGAGTGCCGAGATGGCGGCCGCGGCCAGGAGCGCGACCCAGAGCGTCGAGGGCTCGCGCGCGAGCAGGAAGGCGAGCGCAGCGACCGCGCGCAGGAGGTCGGCGCCGACCATCAAGCGGCGGCGATCGAGCCGGTCGGCGAGCACACCGGCGATCGGGGAGGCGAGGAAGAACGGCAGCATCTGGAGCACGAGCACGAGCGAGGCGACGGCGGCCGAGCCGGTCAGTTCGAGTGCCAGGCCGAGCAGCGCGACCTGCGCGAACCAGTCGCCCCCGAAGCTGATGAGCTGCGCGGCATAGAGGCGGGTGAACGACCGGTTCCGGCGCAGGAGGAGGAGATACGGGCGCATGCGCATGGCCCCGCCATCTTCCCATCCGTGCGCGGCTGGCGGTGGGTGCACCGCGCGACGTAGGCTAGGCTCCGACCCAGCGACGCAGTCCCAGGAGGCCAGCGCATGTACGTGCCCGATCTCGGAGCCCTGCTCCAGGAGGCGCAGGGTCGGCGCCTGGCCCTCGAGGCCACCGGTGTCTACTTCATCTCGGAGATCGACCCGCCGCATGCCGAGGACCTCTTCAGAAGCCTGCTGCTGATGGCCCTGCAACGGAAGGGCGAGCGTGAGCAGCCGAT
>JBEVDC010000156.1:0-15630 GCA_040514195.1 Candidatus Limnocylindrales bacterium
CCGGCCAGGCCATGAGCTCGGGTGGCCTGCCCTGGCTGCCGGGCTGGTACGGCGGCCGCGGCGCCGGCGATGCGAGTGGTCTCGGCGGCCTGGCGCCGGGCCTCTTCGCGGGCTCCGGCGTGCCCGACTTCGACGGCATGTTCTCGGCGCTCTCGTCGGTCGGCAGCTCGGCCTCCGCCAGCGCTTCGGGCGGCTCCGGTTCGGGCGGTTTCAGCGGCGGTGGTGGCTTCAGCGGCGGTGGCGGCGGCGGCAGCTTCTGAGCGCTGTCGCCGACGTGGATGACCATCTCCGCCTGTTCGTCCATCAGCGAGACAGCACCCTGCCGGTCATCCTCGTTGAGGCGCTCGAAGAAGAGCTCCATGGTCTCGACGGCTCCCATGTCCGCAGTCTAGCGGAGACTCGCTGGACCGCCCCATCCTCAGAACCGCCCGCCGCCACCGCCGCCGCTGAAGCCGCCACCGCCGCCAAACCCGCTGCCGCTCGAGCGGCTCGTCGAAGCGGCCGTGCCGACCGACGATAGCGCGGAGAACATGCCGTCGAAGTCCGGCACGGCCGAGGTCGAGAAGAGGCCGGACGCGAGACCACCAGCCCCGTCCCCGCCGGCTGCCTGGCCGCCGTACCATCCGGGCATCCAGAGTCCTGGGCCGCTGACCGCCTGGGCCGAGGCAGCGGCGGTCGCGGTCCTCGCGAGGACCTGCTCGATCTCCTCGTGGAGGCCGAGTGCCACGCCCCACACGAGCGCACGGTCGGGGGTCTCGAGCCAGGGCACGGCACGGGAGGCGACAACGTCGTCGAGGGATCGAGCCATGGCCAGCGTCTTCTGGAGCGTCCGACGATAGGCCGAGAGCCAGGCGTAGAGCCGCGCCCCGGCCATCGTCCGCGCCGGCATCGCCCCGGCCACCACGAGCGTCACGATGCCTGCGGCTCCGAGTGCCAGCGCCACGAGCGTCGCACCCGCGAGCGGGACCGCCATGCCGATCCAGAAGGCGGCCACGGCCGCCAGGAGCTCGACGATGCCGGCAGCCCGCCAGCGGCCGAGCGCACGCGAGGGCGGCTCACGGAACCAGCCACGGCCGGTGACCTGACGCTCGAGCGCAGAATCGAATCTCGTCTTGGGCCCGTGCAAGGCGACCATCCCGTCCGGCTCGATGGCGCCGTCGCCCTCGCTGATCTGTTGTTGGATGGCGACCAGGAGATCGGCCTCCGGCGGCTCGAGCGCCTTGCCGCGCGCCAGGGCCACGAAGGCATCGCTCGTTGCCTCCCCCTCGCCGTCGATGATGGCGACCTTGGTGGTCATGAGGCCCGGTTCGGGCCGGAACGCGATCTCGCCACGGGCAGCGAGGTCGACCATCGCCGAGGTCAGCTGGCGCGCGGTCGAGCGGCCAGCCATGAGTAGCGTGGCGCCCGCTGGCGAGAGGCCAGGTGGCGGCGCCGGCATGAGCACGGACGGGTCGTCTGTGTAGACGGGGTCCCGGCCATAGCGATACCAGCGCCAGACCAGGAACCCCACCAGTCCTACGAGCGCGAGCGGTGCCACGATCAGCCCGAGGACCGCGCTGCCGATGCGCGCTGCCTCGAGCTTCCATGTCTCGTCGCTCGCGACCTGCCCGTCTACTTCGGCCAGCGCGGCTAGGAGCGCCCGATCGAGGTTGCCCTCGCGCAGGGCGGGCAGCATGACATCGTCGAAGATGGCCTGGCTCTCGTCGGCCGTGAGGTAGGCGGCCTTGAAGCCGCTGCCGGGCTCGAGTCGGACGGCGCCATGCTGGCCGTCGGCCTCCATGTCGAAGAGGATGACCAGGCCATCGTCGAAGCCGGCGCGCCCGACCCCCCACGCCGTGCCGAGCGCCTGCGCGTCTGACGACGCCTCGTCGTCGCTGGCCCCCGGCTTGACCTGGGCGTACACGACGAGCTCGGCCCCGGTCCGTGCCTCGATGGCCTCGATGATGCGGGTCGCCTCGGCCTCGGTCGCCTCGGAGAAGATGCCTGCCTCGTCGTAGACCACGACGCCGGCCACCGGTTGGGGGAAAGGCGGTCCAGCCGCGAGCACAGCCCCGGTTGTGGCGAACGAACAGCCGACGACAGCGAGCACGGCGAGCCATCGGCGGGGGCTCGAGTTCTGCGGTCGGCGCCTGATCATGGTCGGATCGTAAAGCTCCCCTCGGCCATGATATCGGCGCCCCAGAGGTAGCGGACGGTATACGTTGCCGGTTCCGTCTCCGTGGTGTCGAGGTCGAAGAACACGCAGCTCGTGGCCTCGGCGAATGGCTCCTCGAAGCCACGGTCGATGAGCTCACTGTCGGCATAGACCTCGTATTGGACGCGTTCGCCGGCGGGCAGGGAGGTGCCTAGGTTGGCGACGGCGTGGATGGTTTCGCCGGCCTCGAAGGCGCCCCGCTCGTCGACCTGGAAGCAGCCGAAGCCACCGACCCCGAAGGTGACCGTGCCGCTGGCGGCCTGGCCGCTCAACGATCCGATCCAGCCACCGATCTTGCCGACAGAAGCCAGGGAGCCGCCGATGATCATGGCCAGGCCGATGATCAGCAGCAGGATGGCTGTCGCCGGGCCACGGTCCGCGCGGCGGACGAGCGCCACAGCCGGCGTCGCGGCCGTGGTCTCCGAGACGCTCCCGTCGAGTGCTTCACGCACGGACGCGGTCGAGCCGTCGAGCCGTTCCCAGGCGGCCACGTTGACACAGCTCAGCACGGCCACGGCGACCGTGTAGGCAAGCCCGAAGGCCACGCCGATCAGGATCGGTTGCGACAGCAGCCCGAATGCCAGCAGCGCTCCCCCGATGCCTACGAGGACGCCAGGAACGCTGCCGGCGATGAAGACGATGAGCAGGCGCAGCACCTGCCCACGCGTTCGCCGCCATCCAAGGGTGATGGCTTCGCCGACGCCGAGGCCCTCGACCACGATGATCGGCCCGATGAGCGCCAGGCGTGCTGAGGCGTAGGTCACCGCGACGAGCGCGACCAGCGCCGTGACCAACACGATGGCGACCGTGACCGCCGTCTCGCTCGCGCCGCTGACGATCAAGAATCCGATGGCCACCGCGATGAGGATGACGGGCACGATGACGATGAGCACGATCACGACGCCCACGAGAAGGTTGGCCAGGAAGTAATGGAGCAGGCGAGCCGCGGCCTGCCGGTAGCTCCCGCCAACGCTTGGTTGCCGGTCGGCGCGGATGGCGCCCGCCGCGGCGAGGAGCGCCGCACTCGGGATGATGGCCAGGAATTGGATGACCGACGAGAGGGCGCTATCTCCGAGGGTGATGGCTGCGGCCCAGATGGGGACCAGGCCGATGGCTCCGATGAGCAGGAGGCGCCAGAAACCGACGCCGACATCGTCCATCGCCGTCCGCAGCGTCGCCTCGATCGGCAGGCGCGGCAGGACTCGCGTCGGCGCCTCCGGAGCGGAGGACCAGGTCGGGGGCAGGCCCGGGGTAACGGGCTCGACCGGATCGGGCGGCTCCACCTGGTCGTCCTCCTGCGTCACGATCGGATCCTGCGACCGCGGCGACATGATGCACCGTGGCCGGTCGGGTCGGGAGCCAGCTGGACGGATCGTGGGCCGGCCTAGCGTACGGGTCAGGGCAGCGAGGCGATCGATGCCCGACGTCGAAGGAGCCGCAGTCGTGCACCGTCCCAGGCGACCTCCGGGGACCGTGGCCTGCCGTTGTAGGTGCTGGCCATGGCCGAGGCATAGGCGCCGGCCTGCCCGATGGCGACCAGGTCTCCACGGCGGAGCGGCGGCAGGGCTGCCTCGCCCAGGGCGTCGGTCGACTCGCAGATGGGTCCATCGACGGAGACCTGCGTCGTGCCGGCCAGCGGATCCTTGATCGGTCGTCCCAGGCTGCTCAGGGCCACCATCGGGTGGTGGGCACCGTACAGGGCCGGCCGGATGAGCTCGGTCATGCCTGCGTCGAGGACGACCCGCAGCCGCTCCCGTCGTCGGACGTGGAGGACGCGGGACAAGAGCCAGCCGGAGCGCGCCACGATCGCACGACCCGGCTCGATGGCCAGCCGCAGCGGATGGTCGCCTGCCAGCTCCGTCAGGGCCTCGCCAGCGGCGGCCGCGAAGTGACTCGGTGTCGGCATGCCGTCGTCGACGACCGGAAAGCCCGACCCGACGTCGAACGTGTCGAAGTCCGGAAGGCGCGCGCGATGGAGGCGGAGGGTGGCCAGGCCGATCCGGAATGCGGTCCGCCAGGCATCGACGGCGCCAAGCTGAGAGCCAACGTGGACGTGCAGGCCGCGCCAGCGCAGCGGGCCGTCGGGGCCGCCGCCGGCTTCGATGACCTCGGTCAGCTCCTCGTCGGTCACCCCGAACTTCGAATCGCCGGCGCCGACCGCGAGGCCGGCGTGGGTCTCGGGACGCACGGACGGGTTGAGCCGCACGTGTACCTCCAGGCGCAGATCGTTTGGTGCGAGGCCGCGACGACGAGCGGCCACGACGCCGGCAGCCACGGCCGCTGCCTCATCGGCCGACTCCAGGGCGACCCAGCGGAGCGGCGTCCCAGCGGCTGCCAGGCGTACGGCGAGGCGCAGGTCGGCGGGCGTCTTGCCGATGCCCTCGAGTGCGATGCTCTCGACCGCGAAGCCCGCCCGCCTGGCCAGCGCGACCTCGCCGCCCGAGACCGCACTGGCTCCGAAACCGCGATCTGGCAGGCCGGCGATCAGCCCGGGCAGGCCATTGGCCTTGAGCGCATAGAGCCGGATCCAGGGATCCGGGAACGCGCTCGCGATGACGTCGGCGTCTGCCCATAGACGCGGCAGGTCGTAGAGGTACACCGGCGTGCCCCAGCGTCGGGCGGTCGTCCGGGCGGCGGCGACGAAGCCGGCCGCTGCGAGCTCCAGGGCCGCGCCCTCAGTCGCGGATGACGAACGAGAAGAGGGTCGAGATGATGGACAGGAGAAGGGCCCCGATCGCGGCCGCCACCAGCGCCTCCACGGAAAAGGCCTCGGTCGGCCAGCCCGCGATCAGGATGCCGCGCCCGATCTGGCCGCCGATCCAGGCCAGGAGGAGGAGCAGGCCGATGTTGATGACGAAGCTGAAGAGGCCGAACGTCATCATCCGGATGGGCAGGCTGAGCAGCTTCAGGACGGGCTTGATGAAGATGTTGATGACGCCGAAGATGAGGGCCGTGACGACGATGGTCACGACCTCGGAGTCGCCCCAGCTGAGGCCCGGCACGACGTAGACCGTGATGGCCAGCGCGATCGCGTTGGCGACGAGGCGGAGCAGCTGCTTCACGGCCGCATCGTACAACCTGTCTCGGCGGGTACGATGGCCCGACCGTCCCACCACCATCCAGCGCCGCGGTCTTCCTCCGAGGTTGCGGCCCTCCGCCACCCACGCGATGTCGAGGCTCGATGACCGATCTGCCTGCCTTCACCGACCTGACGACCGATGCCCGCCCCGCCCCGGGCAGGCCCTTCGATCGTGCCCTCAGGATGCTCCTGGACGATCTCTTCGCGGCGCTGCCGACGCTGGCCACGAGCATCGGCTACCACGCCCACGACGACTCCTGGCCCGATCTGTCGGAGGTCGGTCGGAAGGCGCGTCTCGAGCTCTACGCGCGACACGCCGCAGCGCTCGAGGCGCTGCCAGACGGGGAGCTCTCGGCGGACGAGGCGATCGACCGCGGCATCGCGCTCGAGGCACTCGACGGCCTGCGCTTCGAGTCGGAGGTGCTGCGCAGCGAAGCCTGGGATCCGCTGACCTACGTGCTCGTCCTCGGCAGCGGCCTCCACGAGCTGCTGGCGCGTGAGTTCGCACCGTGGCGGCACCGGGGCACCGCCTTCCTGTGGCGCGCCCGGCGCCTGCCGGAGGTCCTCGACGCGGCGCGTGCCAACCTCGTCGGGCTGCCAGGGCGGCCGGTCGCCCTGCTCCACACGGAAACGGCCATCGAACAGCTGCCCGGCATCACGACGCTGGTCGACGAGGCCCTCGACGAGGCTCGCCGTCAAGCCGGCCCCGAGGCTGTCGCCATCCTGGAGGGGCTCGACGTGGTCCGGGGCGAGGTCGTCGCCGCCGTGAACGCCTTTCGTGGGCACCTCGAGGATGTCGTCCGACCCCTGGCGAGCGGCGAGGGGCGACTGGGACCCGACCTGTTCGCTGCCAAGCTACGCCATGCCCTCTCGAGCGACCTCTCCGTCGACGGCCTTCGCGCTCGAGCCGAGCGTGACTTCCAGGCGGTGCGGGCCGAGCTGATCCGGGTGGCGCGCGGCCTGTGGCCCGACCTCCACGCCGGCGCCAGGATGCCGCCCGAAGACGATGAGGTCGTCCGCCAGACCTGGCTGGCCGTGGCCGCACGCCACCCGGCACCGGACGGGCTCCTCGACTTCTGTCGCCGCGAGACGGAGACCATCGAGACCTTCGTCCGCGACGTCGGTCTCATCGGCTTGCCGGACGCGCCGCTGCGCATCACCTGGACACCAGAATTCATGCGGCCATATGGCGGTGCCTTCCTGTCGCCGCCGGGGCCGCTCGATCGCGGGTTGGTGAGCGAGTTCTGGATCACCCCGCCCGACCCCGACTGGTCCCACGAGCGCCTCGAGTCGTACCTCCGCGAGGAGAACGACCGGATGCTCCGTGTCCTCTGCATCCACGAGGCGATCCCCGGCCATTACCTCCAGCTCGACTGGTCGAACCGGACGCCCTCCCTGGCGCGAGCCGTCTTCCAGAGCGGCATGTTCGCGGAGGGCTGGGCGGTCTACATCACGCAGGTCATGATGGACGTCGGCTACGGCGCCGACGACCCGGCCCTGATGCTCGCGCATTGGAAGTACTACTTGCGCTGCGTCACGAACACGCTCCTCGACATCGGCATCCACGTCGACGGCATGAGCGAGGCCGACGCCATGGCCCTCATGGTCGAGGGCGCCTTCCAGGAGGAACAAGAGGCGCGCGCCAAGTATCTGCGCGGGCGGCTGTCCTCGACCCAGCTATCGACGTATTACGTCGGCTCACTCGAGATGTGGGACCTCGACCTGGCCGCCCGACGCCGTGCAGCCGATGGCGTGGGCGCCGGTACGGATGCCGTGGTCGAGCCGGTCCTCGTCGGCGGCCTGGGTGAGACACCCGGCTTCGATCGGCGCGCCCACCTCGAGGCGGTCATCTCGCACGGCAGCCCGCCCATCCACTGGGTGCGCTCGATCCTCCTCGGTGACGAAGTCGCGACCGGCCGATGATCCAGCCGACGAGGCTCGTCGAGGCGCAGGTGGCTGAAGCTGGTCGCCTCCTCGCGCGGGCGTTCATCGCCGATCCAGGCACCGCGATCGTGGAGCCCGACCCGAGTCGGCGACAGGACGTGAACCGCGTCCTGTTCGAGCTCGACATCTCGTCGACCCTCGGCTCCGTCTGGGCGATCCTCGATGGGGAACGGTTGTCTGGTGTCGCGGTCTGGCTCGCCCCCGGATCGGACTCACAGGGGTTGGACGACCGCAGCCTGTCGAACGCGCGGTCCGTCGTCGGCGGTGCAGCCATGGACCGATGGACGGCACTGCTCGCCGACTTCGAGCGGGTCCGACGCGAGGCCATCGATGCACCTCACTGGTTTCTGGCCTTGGTCGGCGTGGACCCCGTCGCTCAGGGAGGAGGGGTGGGCGCGGCCATGCTCCAGGTCGGGCACGATGCCGCAGATCGGGACGGTCGCCCGTGCTTTCTCGAGACGTTCACCGAGCTGAACGTCGCCTACTACCAACGCCATGGCTACACCCTGACTCGCTCGACCACCATCGCCCACGACGTGCCGATCCACGCGATGACCCGCCGCCCACGGGATCGCAAGTGACCACGTCGCTCCAGGGCCTGGTCTTCAGCGGCTCCGGTCGCCCCCTGGTCATCGAGACGCTGCAGCTCGACCCTCCGGGCCCCGGCGAGGTCGCCGTCAGGATGCTCGCCAGCGGCGTCTGCCACTCGGACCTCCATGTCGTGGACGGCGAGTGGGAGCGGCCACCGGACGTGGTCCTGGGACACGAGGGCTCGGCGCTCGTGACGGACCTCGGGCCGGGCGTCGCCGAGCGCTTTCCGGACCTCGCACCTGGCACGCTCGTCGTCCTCGCCTGGACGGCGCCGTGCGGCACCTGCACGCCGTGTCTGCGCGGCGAGGCTTGGCAGTGCGCTCGGCCGGTCGGCGTGGGCCATCGCTTGCGCGAGGATCTCGTGCGGGTCCATCGCGGCGATGGCTCGCCGATCGGTACGTACAGCGGCATCGGAACGTTCGGTTCGGCGCAGGTCGTGGCCGCTGAGGCGGCCATCCCGGTCGACGCGCGAACGCCGCCAGAGGTCGCCGCCTTGATCGGCTGCGCTGTGACCACGGGTGTCGGAGCGGTGCTGGAGACGGCGCGCGTGCGGCCTGGCGAGTCCGTCGTCGTCATCGGGCTGGGCGGCGTCGGGCTGTCGGCGGTCATGGGCGCGGTGCTCGCGGGTGCCGGCTTCATCGTGGCGCTCGACACGGCTCGCGAGAAGGTCGAGCTCGCTCGCTCGCTGGGCGCCCACGCCACGGTGCGTGTCCTGCCCGACGACCCGGCGGGCACCCTTGCGCTCGTGCGATCGACCCTCGAACGCGCGGGCCACGGCGGCGAGATCGGCGCCGACCACGTCCTCGAATGCATCGGGCGACCTTCGACCGTCGAGCTGGCGGTGGACCTCGCCCGACCGGGTGGCACGACCACCCTGGTGGGAATGACGCCACAGGGCGAGCGCGCCAGCCTGGATGTCTACCGTTTCGTCGAGGACGGCAAGCGGCTGCTCGGCTCCAACTACGGCTCGTCCGTGCCCGCCATCGCCTTTCCGCGACTGGCGCGGCTCCATCTGGAGGGCCGTTTGCCGATCGACCGCCTGATCTCCGAACGTATCGGACTCGACCGTGTCGACGAGGCGTTCGCGGCGATGCGCCGGGGCGACGGTGCGCGCCGGGTGATCGTCCACGACCATCCGAGCGCATGAGCAGGCCGAGCGCATGAGCAGGCCGAGCGTATGAGCGAGCCACCGCCGATCCAGCGACCCGCCAACGCCCGGGCCCGGTCCGACGTCGACCAAGCCGTGCCGCGGTCGCCCGACCGGGCCGAATCCGAGGGCATCGAGCGGGCGCAGGCGCGACTCGTCGAGCTCGGCGGCGCCACGCGCGCCGAGGACCCGGCCCTCCGCGCCATGCTCCTCGAGTGGCCGGGGCGAGGTCCCGCCTTCAACCACGCCACCTCCCTGCGCTGGTCGGTGGACGACTGGCGCGATGTCGCGTCGGACGTGGCCGCCCGCTTTCGAGCCATCGGCGAAGCGCCGTGCCTCGTCGTCTGCGACGGCCTCGCGACGCCACCGGACCTGGCCGCGCGCCTGCGGCAGGATGGGTGGCTCGAGATCGGGCACGAGATCGTGATGTGGACGCGTCGGGCCGCGGCCGTGCCGCACCTGGACGGCCCTCTTCGCCTCGAGTCGGTCACGCCGACCCGGGTCGATGAGTACGAGGCCGTGGAGCGACGGATCTTCGGTATCTCCGAGCGCGAGGCCGCCGACCGGCGGAAGGCGCTCGCCTCGACGATCAGTGGGGGTCGCGTGCGGGTCTACCTGGTGCGCGAGGCTGGCGTGCCGGTGGCCACGGCTCGACTCATGGTCGAGGACGGCCTGGCCGCCATCCACGGGCTCGGCGTCGTTCCCGAGCGACGACGACGCGGACTCGGCGCCTACCTGACGACGATCGTCACCCGGGCCGGGCTGGCACTCGGTGCCACCCTCGTGTGGCTCTCGGTCGATCCCGAGAACCTGCCCGCGAGCGCGCTGTACGAGGGCCTCGACTACCGACCTGACTTCAGCTGGCGGCGCTTCCTGAAGATCGGCTGAACATCCGGATCAGCCCTTGGGCGGCGGTTGGCCGATGGCACGGAGGACCATCGCGTAGAGCTCGGCGCCGTCGAGCCGGCTACCCGGTGAGCGCAACGCGGCCAGGTCGGCCACGAGGGTCGCCTCGAGTCGGGTGCCGGCCAGCTCGTCGATCAGGCGTGCTGCGTGCGCCGCCCAGAGCATCGCCTGCGTGGTCTCCTGGCGCGACGGGTCATCCCAGAACCAGGCGTCCGAGGCGAACATGGCCAGCCGCGAAGTCTCCGCGCGGAGCAGGACAGCCAGCCGCGCGGCGGTCTCCTGGGTAGCGATCTGCGCGGCTGTCGCCGGCCGCCCCCGGACGGCCGAGGCCTGGATGCGCTCGACCGCCTCCGCCTCGTCGAGATAGCCACTGGCCACGTCTGCCCAGGCGTCGCGCGCCGCCCAGACGTCCACGCCGACGGCCGCCGCGTCGCGCTCCGCGACCACGTCCACGGCCGCCGCCAGTCGCTCGAGGGCGACGCGCAGCGGACGCTTCCAACGCCCGTCGGCGGCGTCGGGGCACTCTCCGCTCCAGCGCAGGATCCCATGGTGGCAGGACCAGCTCGTCTGGTCGCGGATGGCCATCACCGGCATTGGTGCCGGGTGAGGGTCGGCCAGCAGGTCGCCGATGGTCGTCAGCTCCAGCCCCAACTGGTCGCTCGGCGTCGTCGTCAACGATTCGAGGAAGAGGTCGCGGAAGGGCATGTGATGGCCGTAGAGCTCGCCATCCGTGGCGATCAACGTGAGCGACGCATGTCCGTCCGGCAGCGCCTCACCGACCGACGGCAGGGCGCGCTGTTCGACGAACCGTCCGACGTCTGCGGTCGCGCTCGGCTCGAAGCTCACCGCCGCGGACAAGGCTCCCTGGTAGAAGGCGACGACGATATGCCGATCGGCACCGAGCTCGACGCGATACGGCCGACGGGTATCGAGATCGGTCGTCGCCGCCTGCCACGGTGCGAGGATCGTGTAGCGCACACCCTCCTCGGCGGCGATTCGCAGCGTCAGGAGGTCGACGGCCGTCTCCGGCAGCCATAGGCCGAGCGGGCGATGGCCGAAGCGCAGCTCGGCGTCACGCAGGCCCCAGATGATCTCGGTCCGCCGGTCCCGTGTCGACGCCAGCGGCAGGATGGCGTGATGGAACGGCTGGGCCATGGCACCGCGGCCGTGGCCTTGTGCGGCGATGGCGTCGTGCGTCTCGGGGCGCTCGCGTCGCAGCCAGCGCGCTAGCGTCGGCCCGATGTCGAAGCCGATGCGGGCGAAGTTGCCGGCCGCTGCATTCGGTCCGTAGCACTCGGCCGCGATGCGATCGTTCCAGTCGCGGTATGGCGACGCCGCGCCCTCTGGCGGGGTCTGGCCGGTGAAGGGGTCCTCGCGCGTCGGCTGGTAGAAGTGCCCGTGGATGGAGAAACGAGGCAGGCTCACGCCTTGACCGGGGCTTGCGTAGCCAGGTCGCGCGACTCGGTGACCCCAAGGCGGAGCCGCACCGACGTGGTCTCGCCGGCCGCCAGTCGCAGCGGCCACCTGAAGAGCAGCGATGAACCCTGGTACACCCGCTCAAAGCCGCCCTCGGAGTTGGAGACCGTCTCGATCGGGAACCAGGTGATCCGCGCCGCCGGCTCCAGGTTGGCATCGATGCGGACGCCGTCGTGGTCATTGCCGAACGAGACCTGTTGCGCCAGCGCAAGGTCGTCAGAGCCATCGTGGGGCGATCGGGCTGGTCGCCCATCAGCGCCACCCTCGACCTCATAGTAGGCGGCCGGATTGCCGCCACCGCCACTCAGGCAGATGCTCCACTCCAGGCCCAGGTCAGCCCCGTACAGTCTGCCCGACCGGTTCTCGACCTCGACATCGACCTCCAGCCAGGGCGCCTGTCGGGGCCCGCCGATGCGGAGCCCGCGCCGCAGGATCAGGCCGTCCACCTCGCGACGCACATCGAGTCGGTCCTGCCCGAGCCGCTCCAGGGTCCAGGGCACGTCGATGGCCATCCGATCCGGGTGCGTCCCGCGTCGAAGGGCGTCGACATCGAGGTCAGGCTCGAGGAGCCGGACGATGGCGCCCCGACGCTCGTGATCGTCGTAGTGGAGGTAGCCGCTGAGCCCCGCCTCTTTGACCGCCACGATGTCATGGATGGAGACGCTGCCGGCGGTGTCGCCTGCACCTCCGCGGGCGGCTTCGTGCTCGATGAGGCGGGCGTGGTACGCCTCCGGCCGCCGGCGCATGGCGGCTAGCAGGGCGACCCGGCTGGCGCGCAGGTCCCAGGTCGAGATGCCGGCCCCCTCGTCCAGGTCCACCGTCAGGAGCTGCGCAGGGGAGGCGAGGACGGCGTCTGGCCGGCCGTCGAGGTCCCAGTCGCCGACGTGGGCATCGTCCGGCTCGGCGCCCGACGCACGTGCCGCTGCGTCCGCCATGTCCTCGGCCGCGATGAGGTGGTGGAGGGTGGCGATACGCATGTGCACGATGTAGATGCCGCCGAAGAGGCCGTGCCAGTAGCAGTCGTTGGACTGCCCGCGCTGGAGGTGGTCGGTGGCCGCAGCGCGGCTCGGGTCGTCCGGCATCGCGGCGACCTTGGCGGAAACGCGCAGCATCTGCTTGTGGAGGTCGTTGACCTCTCGATACTTGGCCTGGAAGTTGCGCCAGAAGCCACCGTGCAGGAAGCGGGCATCGGGCCGCCCGGCCGCTCGAGCGGCCGCGAGCGCGTCGTGAAAGGCTCCCGACTCACCTGCCGGCAGCGCCCATTCGGTCATCTCGACGTAGGACGCGGTGGGCACGTAGATCCGCCCGGCCGGGGGCTCGCGGTCGAGCCACTCGGACGGGGTCACCGTGGCCAGCCAGTCGGCGTTGGCCTCGAGGGCGCCGAAGCAGCGCTCGACCCATCGGCCATCGCCCCAGCAGTGTTCGTACGTCGTCGGCCAGGCGCCGAACTTCTCGCCATCGTCGCCCATCATGCCCACTCGCCGACCATCTTCGGTGGCATGGTCACGCAGGTAATCGACGAGGTCATCGACCTCGCCGAAGGGGATGCGATAGCGGAGACCCTGCTCGGTCCCGAAGACGGTCAGGCGCTCGCCCTGGTCGTCGGTCGTGAAGGTGCTCCACATGGCGTCTTCGGCGACCGAGGCGCCGCGCAGGTGGTTGTCGTCGAGGATCGTCCATTCGTAGCCGCCGCGCACGAGGTCGGCGGACAGAGCTGGCTCCCAGACCCTCTCGGCCAGCCAGGCGCCGCGTGGCCGGCGGCCGAACCGCAGGGCCAGCTCGTCTCCCATCCGGCGCAATTGGGCGACGCGATCGGCCACGGGCAGCGCGGCCAGGATCGGCTCGGTCCAGCCCCCGCCCAGGATCTCGACCTGCCCGCGCGCGATGAGCGCGGCCAGGCGCTCGACGAACTCGGCATGCTCGGCCATGAGCCACTCGAGAAGCGGGCCGCTGTAATGGAGGCCGACCCGAACGCCGGGATGCCGCTCGAGAGCGGCCAACATCGGCTCATACGCCGTCCGGAGCGTGTCTTCGATGACCCAGCCGAAGTTGCCCACGGGTTGATGGTTGTGGAGGACGAGGGCGAGCGAGATGCGGGGGGCCAATCGACCAGCAGCTCCCTTCCCAGTGGCCGCCGAGTCGCCGCTCGACGATTCGCGCAGCGCTCGACGGATTTGGGCAGCAAGGGCATTGACGGCGGGCCAAGCACCTGCTACGTTCCGCTAAACCGGTTTGCTAAACCGCTTTTGTAGTTTCCCATCATAGCGACCCTGACGGCGAGGCGGAAGACCCATTGGAGCAAGGATCCCGGCGAGTGACGATCTCGGACGTGGCTGAGGTGGCGGGTGTCTCCAAGACCGCCGTTTCGTTCGCCTTCAACAGCCCGAGCCGCCTCGGTGAGGCGACCGCGGTGCGCATCCGCGAGGTGGCCGACGAGCTCGGCTATCGCCCCAACCCGGTGGCTCGTGCACTGACGCGCCGGAAGACCGGCTCGATCGGTGTGCTGACCCCACAGGCGCTCTCCGTCATCTTCGCGAACCCGTTCTTCAGCGCTTTCAGCGAAGGTGTCGGCCTGGCGGCGGAAGAATCCGGTTACGGCCTCAACTTCATCTCGCCTCTGCACGGCTCGCTGAGCGACGGGGTGGGCCAGGCGACCGTCGACGGCATCGTGGCGATCGGCCTGTCGGCCGATCATCCGGAGGTCGAGGGCGTGCGACGGGCGGGCATGCCCATCGTGACCGTCGATTCCAGCGCCCTGGCCGAGTACCCCTCGGTCGAGGTCGACGACGAGGCCGGTGCGCGGGCCGCAGCCGAGCACCTGCTGGACCTCGGGCACCGCGACTTCCTCGTCATCGGCGTCGAGCCGCCGTTGGCGGCCGGACGGGACGACCCCGACGGCGTCATGAGCCGGCGCCTGCGCGGCTATCGATCGGCGATCGAGGCGGCCGGGGCCTCACTGCCTGAGGCCGCCATCCTCGTCGGCCCGGCCAGCGTCAGCGGTGGCACGGCCGCCTTCGCCGAGGCCTGGGCGGACGGCCTGCGCCCGACCGCCGTGCTGGCCATGAGCGACGCCATGGCCGTGGGCGCCATCCGCGCCATGCGCGACTTACGCATCGATGTCCCGGGCGATATCAGCGTCGTCGGCTACGATGACCTCGAACTCGCCCGGTTGACCGATCCGCCTCTGACCACGGTGCATCAACCGGTGCGCCAGAAGGGTGAGGAAGCCGTGCGGCTCCTCTTGTCGGCGATCGAGGGCCAGCCACAGCGGCCCGAGCGTCGTCGACTGGAGACACGGCTCGTCGTGAGGGCGTCGACCGCACCGCCGCCCACCCACCGGTCACAGGAGGTGAGCCAGGCGTTCCAGCCGTGATCACAGGCTCACCGGTGATGCCGGATCGCATGGCCATCCGCTCGGAGGCCGGCCGGCAGAGACGTCGTTCAAGGAGGAGACCCCGAAGATGAACCGCAAGCTCCGGTATGCCGGGCTGGTCGCGGGCCTCGCCATCGTGGCGGCCGCCTGTACCCCCGGATCCTCGACAGCGCCGAGCAGCGAACCCGCTGCCCCGTCGGCCACCACCGCCACGGGCGAGTCGCCCGCCCCAGCCGGCCTGACCGGCAACCTGACCGTCTGGGAGACCTACGGGTCCTCAGGCGGCAACGCCGAGTTCGCGGCGTTCACGCAGGCCCTCGATGCCGTCCAGGCCGCGAACCCGGGCCTGACCGTCTCTTACGTCGAAGTGCCCTTCGGGCAGGTCTTTGACAAGTTCAAGCTCGAGGCGCCGAACGGCAGCCCGGACATGTTCATCGCCCCGAACGACAGCCTCGGCGACCTGATCCGCGGTGGCTTCATCTCCGACCTGACGGGCAAGATCGACGATACGTTGGCCAATACCAACCAGGTCTCGATCGACGGCATGAGCCTGGACGGCAAGATCTATGGCGTGCCGGAGTCGATGAAGGCCGTCGCCATGTACTACGACACGGCCAAGATCCCGACCGCGCCGGCGACCACCGCCGACCTGCTGGCGGCCGTCAAGGGCGGTGCCAAGGTCGGCATCATCGCGCCCGACGGCTACTTCGGCTGGGGCCTCTACAAGGCCTTCGGGGGCGAGATCTTCGATGCCAACGGCAAGTGCGCCGCGACCGCCAACAGCGGCGTGGCCGATGCCATGGCCTTCGTCAAGGAAATGAAGGACGCCGGCGCCCTGGTCGACCCGACCTACGCGACCGTCAATGACGCCTTCAAGAGCGGCCAGATCGACGCCATCCTCAACGGCAACTGGACGCTCG
>JBEVDC010000179.1:0-8288 GCA_040514195.1 Candidatus Limnocylindrales bacterium
GCCCACGGCTCGCAGCGCAGCGGGCGGTCCTCGCGATAGCCCAGGGCGTAGTCAGCCTGGATGAGGGTGTGCAGCTGGCTCGTGCCCTCGTAGATGACGGCGGCCTTGCTGTTTCGGAGATAGCGCTCCACGGGGTACTCGTTGGAGTACCCGTAGGCGCCATGGACCTGGATGGCATCGAGGGCGCTCTGCACGGCGTGCTCGGTGCAGAACCACTTGGCGAGACTCGTCTCGCGCGTGTTGCGCCGGCCGTGGTTCTTGAGGGCGGCGGCCTGCCAGCACAGGAGTCGTCCGGCCTCGATGCCCTGGTGCATCCGGGCCAGCATCTGCTTGACGAGTTGATGCTCGCCGATCTCCTGGCCGAAGGTGTGTCGCTCGTGGGCGTATTTGACAGAGGCGTCCAAGCAAGCCTGCGCGAGCCCGACCGCGCCGGTGGCCACCGTGTAGCGACCTTGGTCGATGGCGCTCATGGCGATGGTGAAGCCCTCGCCCTCCCCGCCGACGCGGTTGGCGGCCGGGACGCGGACGTCGTCGAAGAAGAGCTGGCCGGTGTTGCCGGCGTTGATGCCCAGCTTGCCCTTGAGGGTGCCGGTCGAGAAGCCATCCATGCCGCGTTCGACGATGAAGGCCGTGATCCCCTTGTGGCGCTTGTCTCGATCGACGGTCGCGAAGACCAGGAAGTGGTCGGCTACGTCCCCCAGGCTGATCCAGATCTTGGCGCCGTTGAGGACGTAGTCGTGGCCGTCGCGGCGGGCCGTCGTCTGGAGTGCGGCGGCATCCGTGCCGACGCCCGGCTCCGTGAGCCCGAAGGTGGCCAGCTTCTCGCCGCGCGCCTGGGGCACCAGGAAACGCTGCTTCTGATCCTCGGTTCCCCATTGCAGCAGCGTCAACGAGTTGAGCCCCACGTGGACGCTCATCACCACCCGGAAAGCCGTGTCCGCTCGCTCGAGCTCCTCGCACAGCAGCCCGAAGCTGACGTAGTCCATGCCGCCACCGCCGTACCGCTCGGGGATGGGCGCGCCCAGGAAGCCTTGCTCGCCCATCTTCCGGAATGTCGGCAGATGGACCTCGTGCCGCTCGTCCCACTCGCGGATGTAGGGCAGGATCTCGGCCTCGGCGAAGGCGCGCGCCGTATCGCGCACGAGGCGATTCTCTGGCGTCAATTCGAGATCGATCACGAGGCGGTCATCCCTCAAGGCGGGCGGCGGCGCGATTCTACGCGCTGATGCGGCCACCAAAGACCCCGACCACGCTGACCGAATCGTTAGACTGCTGGCGATGCAGACGACGACGCGCGGGCGATCGGCTCGGACGACGATCCTCACGCCGCCGGATCACCTGACGCCGGTCCTGGGACGCTACTTCGAGCGGACGTGGAGTCATGGCGAAGGCCATCGACTGTTCGACATCGACGGCAACAGCTACCTCGACTTTGCCAACGGCATCGCCGTCTCGTCGCTCGGCCACCACCATCCGGCCGTGACCGCGGCCATCCATGCGCAGGTCGACCGGCTCGTCGCGCCGCCCAACGCGGTCGGCTTCGCCGAGCCCATCAACCGGTTGGCGGAGATGATCGCGGCCGAGATGCCCGACCCGCTGGATACCGTCTTCTTCCTCAACTCGGGCTCTGAGGCGATCGAGGGCGCCCTCAAGATGGCTCGCCGTGTGACCGGCCGGCCGGGCATCGTCGCCTTCCGCGGCGGCTTCCACGGCCGGACCTTCGGGGCGACCAGCGTGACCAGTTCGAACCCCAACTACCGCCACGGTTACGAGCCGCTCCTGCCCGGCGTCTACCTGGCCGCCTTTCCCGACGTCTATCGCGGCTTCGGTGGCGACGAAGACGCCGCGACCGACGCCTGCCTGGCTGCCCTGGAGGCCGACTTCGCGGACGAGGTCGCGCCCGACGATGTGGCCGCCATCCTCATCGAGCCCATCCAGGGCGAGGGCGGCTATCGACCGGCCCCAGCCCGCTTCCTCCAGGGGCTCCGCCGCATCGCCGACCAGTACGGCATCCTGCTCATCGCCGACGAGGTCCAGTCGGGCTTCGCTCGGACAGGGCTGATGTGGGGCTTCGAGCATGCCGGTGTCGTGCCCGACGTCGTGACGCTGGCCAAGGCTATCGCCAACGGCCTGCCACTCTCGGCCGTCGTCAGCCGCCGCGAGCTGCAGGAGCGCTGGGGCCGAAGCGCGCACGGCACGACCTTCGGCGGCAATCCGGTCGCCTGCGCCGCCGGCATCGCGGTCCTCGAGACGATCCACGACGAGGCGCTGGTGGCCAACGCGGCCGCTCGTGGCGCCCAGCTGACCGCCGGGCTCCGAGCGCTGGCGGCGACCGATCCCGGCGTCGGCGACGTCCGCGGGCCTGGCCTGATGGTCGGCACGGTGCTCGTCACCGATCGCGCCACCCGCGCACCGGACGGCGACCGCACCGAACGCGTGATCCAGCGTTGCGCCGATCTCGGCCTGCTCCTCCTCTCCTGTGGCGTCGACCACGACACGGTGCGCTGGATCGCGCCCATCGACGTCAGGGCCACCGAGATCGACGAGGCGCTGGGTATCTTCGCCGCGGCGCTGGCGACCGCCTGACCCGCTAGCCGGTCCCCTGCAGCGCGGCGGCCACGCCGTTGACCGTCAAGTGCACGAGCCTCAGCAGGCGCTCGCGTTCTACGCCGCCCGGTGTCCCGCGCAGCTGGCGCAGGAGTCGCACCTGCAGCTCGGAGAGCGAGTCGGCGTAGGGTGTCCGGAGAGCGATCGAGCGCTGGATGGCGGGCAGCCCATCGAGGAGACCGGCGCGCCCGGTGACGCGCAGGAGCAGCTCGACCGTCAGGCGATGCTCGTCGGCGATGCGCGCCCAGATGCGGGGTGCCGCCGGATGTGCCGAGAGGCTGGCGTACTCGCCGGCCACGGTCAGGTCGCTGCGCGCGAGGACGAGCTCCGCGTTGTCGAGCACCGTCTCGAAGAACGGCCAGTCTCGATACAGTCGACCGAGGGCCCGGAGGCCCGCAGCGCCGTGCCTGCGTCGATACGTCTCCAGCGCCGACCCGAGGCCGAACCAACCGGGCAGCCCCAGGCGCGCCTGAGACCAGGCGAAGACCCAGGGGATGGCACGCAGCGACTCGATGGTCGGCGGCGGCGCAGGAACATCCGGTCGGCTCGAGCGTTGGCCACGCACTGCCGGTCGCGATCCGAGCCGGAGGGCGGAGAGCTCGGCGATCGGGGTGGCATCGTGGAAGAAGGCCGCGAACTCCGGATCGTCCCAGACACAAGCGCGATACGCGGCCTGAGCAGCCAGCGCCAGCTCGTCCATGGCCGCGGCACCGACCTCGGCTGCGCGAGCGATCTCCGCCTCATGGTCCGCCGAGGAAGCGATCAGCGTGGCGGCCGTCAGCTGTTCCAGCTCACGCAGCGCGATGACCGGATCGCCGTACCGAGCAGCGATGACCTCGCCTTGCTCCGTGAGCTTCAGGCGACCGGCGATCGAGCCAGGCGCCTGGGCCAGGATGGCTCGACGGGCGGACCCGCCACCGCGGCCGATGGCGCCGCCACGACCGTGGAAGAGCGTCAGCTCGACGCCGTGGCGCAGCGCAGTGGCGACCAGCGCCTCCTGGGCGCGGTAGAGCATCCAGCCCGCCGCCAGGAAACCTGATTCCTTGTTCGAATCCGAGTACCCGAGCATGACCTCCTGGCGGTCACCTCGCGCGGCCAGGTGGCGCCGGTATCCGGGGTCGGCGAGCAGCCGGTCGAGGAGCCCGGCGGCGCCGGTCAGGGCGTCCGCCGACTCGAGGAGCGGCACCACGTCGAGCTCCGCGATACCAGGTGGGAAGCCGCCCGTCGCCGCGGAGGTGGGAACTGGCTCACCCGCCATCCGTGCCAGCTCGAGCACCGACAGGACGTCAGACGCGTCGCGCGTGAAGCTGATGACGTATCGACGGCAGGCGTCGCGGCCGAACCGCCGCTGGATGTCCGCCATCGCGCGGAAGGTGGCCAGGACCTCGGACGTCGTGACGCCGGGAGCTGCCGGCAGCTCCGCCGACATGTCGCTCCCGTCCTGGATCGTGGCCAACGCCGCAGCATGGACCTCGGCGTGCTGACGGACCTCGAGCGAGGCGAGGTGGAAGCCGAACGTCTCGACCTGCCAGCGAAGCTCGGCGACCTCGCCCCAGGCGACGCGCGCCAGGCCTTCGGCGGCCAGCGCGTCGGAGAGCTCGGACAACTCATCGAGCAGATCGGCGACGCCGTCGTATCGGCCGGAGGCCGCCATGCGCGCCTCGGTCAGGGCGCCGCGCGTCCGCCGAAGGCGTTCGGCCATGGCACCCAGCCGCTGGCGGAACGGCTCCTCGGGGAACCGACGTCGGAGCATGCGCATGGTCTCGGGCAACGCATCCTCGTCTGCCACCAGCCGGGCGGCGAGGCGCTCGTCGAGGTGGTCGCTTGGGACCGCGGCCGCGATGGTCTGCATCAGCCGCGCGCAGACCGCCTCGTAGCCGCGCAGGACATGATCGCTCGCGATGCGCAGCGTCTGGGCGGTGACCTCGGCCGTCACGTTCGGGTTGCCGTCCCGGTCGCCACCGATCCACGAGCCGAGATGCACGAAGGCCGGCACCCGGGGCGGACGCGTGCCGGTCCGGCCGCTGTCGCTCGCGGCTACGTCGCCGACCGGCGCAGCCAGCAGATCGAGCGCGGCGTCGACCGAGCGATACAGGCGTGGCACCGCCGTGAAGAGCGTGGCATCGAAGAAGGCCAGGGCGCTTCTCACCTCGTCGAGCGGTGACGGGGCCACGGTGCGCAGGTCGGCCGTCCGCCAGAGGACGGTGATCTCCTCTCGGAGGCGGCGCCGGATGTCGCTGTCCTCCTCGGGCGTCAGGTGCAGATCGTGGAGCCGTTCGACGAGTCGCTCGATGCGACGCAGCGCGATGATCGCCGTCCGTCGCCGCGCCTCTGTCGGGTGGGCCGTCAGGATCGGCTCGATGGCGAGACGGCGAAGGAGCTCGACGGGATCGGTACCGGTCGCCTCGAGCCTCAAGATGGCTTCGCCGACCGAGCCGCGCGTGACGGCCCCGCGCGCGGAGCGGCGGCGGCCTCGGATCCCGCGCACGCGCGCCCGCTCTTCAGCGACGTTGACGAGCTGGAAGTAGAGGGCGAAGGCCCGGATGACGGCCTCGACGTCGTCGACGGTCAGGCCGTCGAAGTCGGCTGCCAGCTCGTCGCTCAGCCGCCGCCGCACGTCGTCGTCCTTCGTGGCGCGCAGCGCGATGGTCCGGCGGCGGATCGACTCGACCTGGGCGAGCCGGCCGGCGCCCTCCTGCTCCACGATGACCTGGCCGAGCAGGGCGCCGAGCAGCTTGACCTCTCGAGCGAGCGGATCGCGTGCCCGCGCCGTGCCGATGGCGCGGGGCTCGGCACGCACGGCCGGATTCCTCGACGCTCGGCGGGGGGCGGTCATGGCGCTCATGGTGCGTCGGCCCCCTGCCGCTTCGCAACCTGCGAGGAACCGGGTTGCGACGTCCGCCATGCGACCGTTCTCGTAGGCTCTGTATCGTGGAGCTCGTGGCGACCATCGATCGAGACCCGCGCCCGCCCGGCGACCGCACCGAGGACGATGTGGTTGACCTTGACGACGCGCCGGCGCCCAAGCTCGGCCAGCTCGAATTCCTGTACCGCATCATCCGCCTGGCGACGACGGCAGGCACGTGGGACGAGCTGCTTGACACGGTCGTCGACGGCACGCGCGATGCGCTGCAGGCCGACGTCAGCTCGCTCTACCTGCTCGATCGCGACGGCCAGCAGCTGACCCTGGCAGCGACCAACGGCCTCGACCGCTTCCAGATCGGTCGCGCCAGGGTGCCGTTCGGCGAAGGCGTCACAGGCCACGTCGCCGCCGAGCGCGAGTCGATGATCATCCCCGACGTGCCCGCCGAGCCTCGCTTCCTGTGGGTTCGCGGCATCGACCAGCGACGGTTCGTCGCCTCGATGCTCTCGGTACCGCTCATCTGGCACGACACGGTCGTCGGCGTCCTCAACGTCCAGACCGAGCAGCCGCGCGACTTCACGTCCGGCGACAGCGACCACCTGCGTGCCATCGCCGACCTCCTGGCGGGCATCGTCGAACGCGTCCGCCTGCAGCGCGAGGCCGAGGATCGGGTCGACCAGCTGCGCGCACTCGACCAGGGACGCGTCGAGCTGATCGCCCTCGTGACGCATGAGCTGCGCACGCCCCTCGCCGTCGTGCGCGCCTACGCCGACCTGCTTGCCGAGGAGCCGCCGCTCGAAGGTCGCGGCTCGCGTGATCCGGGCAGACGGGTCGCCCGGGCGGCCTGGCACGAGGCCGTCGTGGCCCAGATCGAGCGCATCGACCGGCTCGTTGATTCGATCATCGCCTCGGTCCGGCCCGAGGGCAGGCAGGATCGGCCCGCCGAGAACCGCCCGGTGGACCCGTCCATCGTCGTGGCCGAAGTCGTCGAGGAACTCAGTCCCCTCCTCCGTCACCACCGGCTCGAGGTTCGCGCCGACGTCCACCGCCACGTCTTCGCCGACGAGGCTCGCCTGCGGCAGGTCATGGAGCATCTCGTGGAGAACGCCGTCAAGTACGCCCCGCCGGGCACGACCATCGGCATCGAGACGAGTCTCCAGGAGGGCGTCGTCCGATTGGCCGTCGAGGACGGCGGTCCAGGCGTGCCAGAGGAATGGCGTGAACGGATCTTCGAGCCGTACGCTCGTCGCGAGACGCGCACCGCCCGTGGCTCCGGGATCGGGCTCTACGCCGCGCGGCGCCTGTGCCAGTCGATGGGCGCGCGACTGTGGTGCGAGCCCGGTCGGGAGGGTGGCGCACGATTCGTGGTCGCCCTGCCGGCAGCGGTGGCGCTCTAGGCCGGCACGTTGAGCCCGGAACGCGCCCTGCGCATCCTCGTCGTCGACGACGACCCGGCCATGGTCGGCGCCATCACGGCGCTGGTCGGCGTCGAGGGCCACCAGGTCATCACGGCCTACGACGGCCTGACCGCCATCAAGCGCTTCGACGAGGAGCAGCCGGACATCGTGCTGCTCGACCTGGCCATGCCTGGCCCCGATGGCTTCGCGGTCACGGGTCGCATCCGGGCCTCGGGCACGACCCCGATCCTGGTCGTCTCGGGCGAAAGCGGCGAGGCGGCCAAAGTGCGGGCACTGGCCATCGGAGCCGACGACTACCTGACCAAGCCCTTCGGAAGGGGCGAGCTCCTGGCTCGCATCCACGCCCTCGTTCGCCGCTCGGAGATGGCCGCCACAGGGGTCGCGGGCGGCTCCGTCGTGGCCGGCGGACTGATCGTCGAGCCGGCCCGATATCGCGCTCACGTGGGCGACGTCGTCCTCCACCTCACGCCCACCGAGTTCCGGCTGCTCGATGCCCTCGCCAGGGCGGGCGGGGACGTGGTCCCGCACGTCCGACTGGCGCGTGCAGGCTGGCCGGCCGAGCCGGATCCGGACCTTCTCTGGCTCAAGCCCCACCTGACGCGCCTGCGCGCGAAGGTGCTGGCCGCGGGCGGGCCCACGATCGCCGCCGTCCGGGGCGTGGGCTACCGGCTGGAGCTGGACGGCTAGCTCGGATCGATACGCGGCATGGCGCCGCGACGGGTCAGGCGACGATGAGGAGGTCGACCCGGCCGCTGGTGTCGTGCACGGCGTCGACGCACTCGACCCGGCAGCCCCGGGCGTCATGGCCACCCATGGCCCCGAAGTGTGCGTAACCACCCCGCGGGAGCGCGTCGAGGCGACAGCCACAGGCGGCACACGTGACGGGACCGCCGATCCCAGCGCGACTGCGGTATCCGGTGCGGTAGATGGGTTCGGTGGCGTCCATGGGGGTCCTCGAAGGTTCGTCCGCGGCGCGGCGCGAAGGTGGCAGTGGTCCGAGCGTCACGCTACTCGTGCGCCCGCCACCGCGTCCGCGCCCGTCGGGATGCGCGAAGGTTGCGATCCGGTTGCCGTCAGTTCCACCGGCTCGACCACCCACATGTCGCGTGTCGCCGGTCCGCCCGCCTGGAGCAACTCGTCGGCGAGCGCCGAGCCGGCCGCAGCGTGGGCGACCAGGAGGCGGCGGAGGTCGCCGATGAGCACGTGCGCATCATCCCGACCCTGGACCACATCCGCGAGGCGAGCGATCGTCACGGAGCGCGCATCGACCCTCGACGCGTGGTGGCCGCGGGGATCCAGGAGGAAGGCTCGGCCGCCGGTCATGCCCGCGCCGAAGTTGGGCCCGACTGGCCCGAGCACGACGACCGTGCCGCCGGTCATGTACTCGCAGCCGTGTGGGC
>JBEVDC010000226.1:0-11278 GCA_040514195.1 Candidatus Limnocylindrales bacterium
CCCTGGTGGCCGGGTCGGTCGGGGCCGCCGTCGGTCGGATCGAAGCGCCGATCGGGCGCGACCCTCGTCACCGCACCCGCATGGCGGTCGTCGCTGCGGGGCGGCCGAGCGTGACCGGCTACCGGGTTCGAGAGCGTTTCGAAGGCTGGACGTTGCTCGAGCTCGACCTCGTGACCGGGCGCACCCACCAGATCCGCGTCCACCTGGCCGCCATCGGCCATCCGGTAGCCGGCGATCCGGTCTATGCCACGCGACTCGCCCGACGCGGGCCCGACGGCCTCGAGCGCCTCTTCCTGCACGCCTGGCGCCTCGAGCTCATGGCGCCTTCCGGCGACCGACTCATCCGGGCGGAGGCGCCGCTGCCGGACGACCTCCAGGCGGCTCTGGCGGAGTTGCGCCCGACGGTCCAGGGGTCAGTCCGATGAGCGACCTCGAAGGGCTTCCGGCGCACGGGCCGGAACGCGTCGCGGACGGCGGTCCAAGCCAAACCTTCGACCGTCACGCGGCGACCCGGGGCCTCGAGGCAGGCGCGCCGGGCGCCATGCTGGTCATCATCAGCGGCCCGTCGGGTGTGGGCAAGGACACCATCATCGAGGCGCTCCGTCGCCGGCCGCACGATCCCGAGCTCTACTACGTCGTGACCTGCACGACGCGTGGGCCGCGACCTGGCGAAGTCGACGGTCGCAGCTATCACTTCCTGCCGGAAGCCGAGTTCGTTGGGCTGCGCGATGCCGGCGAGCTCCTCGAATCCGCCGAGGTCCATGGCCACTGGTATGGAACGCCCCGTCGCGAGGTGCTCGATGCGCTGCAGGCCGGGCAAGACGTGATCCTCAAGATCGACGTGCAGGGCGCCGCGACGGTCAAGGCCCGTGTCTCGAACGCGCTCTTGATCTTCCTCGTGCCGCCATCGCTCGAGGCACTCTTCGGGCGCCTGCGATCGCGAGCCACCGAAACGGCCGACGAGCTCGAGGTGCGGCAGCGGAACGCGGCGGTCGAGCTGGCACGCTCGGAGGATTACGACCACGTGGTCGTCAATGAGACCGGCGAAGTGGACCGCACGGCCGCGGCCATCGACGCGATCCTCGATGCCGAGCGAACCCGACACCCCAGGCGCCGGGTTCGACTCTGAGATCGGACATGTTCGGGCCAGCGCTGGTCGAGGTCGCCGTCGACGCGGTGGGCGCGGCCGGTGGCCGATCGTACACCTACTCCGTGCCCGATCGGCTGGCGGATCTCCGAGCTGGCGAGGCCGTCATCGTCGAGTTCGGCCGGCGCCAGGCACTCGGCGTCGTCCTCGGCCCGATCGATAGACCGGGGGTCTCGGGCGAGGGCATCAAGCCCATCGCCGAGCGGGTCCGGGCGGAAGGCCCGTTGTTGCCGCCGCTCCAGCTGGCTCTCGCCCGGCTGATCGCGGACCACTATCTGGCGCCGGCGGCCATGGTCATCCGGGCCGCACTGCCGCCGGGCACGCTCGAGCGCCTCGACTACGTCGCACGCCGGATCGATGCGGCGCCGGACGTTGCGGGTGTCGCGCCGGCACGAACGCCACTGGCTCCTGCGGATGAGGCGCTCGTCGCTCGGGTCGATGCTGCGGGACCCCCAGGCATCGTGGTCTCGCGCCTCACTGGCGCTCAGGATCGCGCGGCTACCATCCGACGGTTGCGAGCGCTCGCGGATGCCGGTCAAATCGAGCTCGCTTGGGAGCTACGGCCGCCGAGCGTGCGTCGCCGCTATCTTCGCCTGGTCCGCCTGACCGAGACGGGCCGGGCGGCGCTGGATGACGGTCGGCCGGCGGGTGGGCGGCCGCTCGGCCCGCGGCAGCTGGCCGCTATGGCGGTCCTGGCAGGCGACTCGCGACCGGCCGTACCGGCGTCGGAGATCTCCGGTCGCTTCGGCGCGGGGGCCGTCACCAGCCTGGCCCGTCGCGGGCTGGTCGAGCTCGAGGCAACGGCGGTAGACCGGCTGCCTTATGCCGACCGGGATCGACATGTGCCGGCCGTTCCGGCCGGTGCCGCCATGGGTGTCGACCAGGCACGAGCCGCCGGCGCCATCGTCGCCGCCGTCGAGCAGCGGCGCCCGCTGACGTTCCTCCTGGACGGCGTCACGGCCGCGGGCAAGACCGCGGTCTATGTGGAAGCCGTCCTTGCCGCTCGCCGACTCGGTCGCGGGGCGCTCGTGCTCGTACCGGAGGTCAGCCTCGCGACGCCGCTCCTCGACCGCCTGCGGACCGAGGCCGAGGAGGAGGTCGCCGTCATCCACGCCGGCCTCGGGGACGGCGAGCGCGCCGACGAGTGGCGACGCATCCGTGACGGTGGCGTCGGGGTCGTGATCGGCACGCGGACCGCCCTGCTCGCACCCCTGGCCGATGTGGGCGTGATCGTCGTCGACGAGGAACACGATGCCAGTTACAAGTCAGACCGGACACCGCGCTTCCAGGCGCGCGACATGGCCATCGAACTCGGGCGCCTGGCGCTCGCTCCGGTCGTCCTCTCGAGCGCGACTCCGGATGTCGTCAGCATGGGGCGGGCAGAGGAGGGGAGCATCGTGCGCCTCACCCTCCGCGATCAGGCGATCGGTCGTCCGCCGCGGGTGGACGTCGTGGACCTCCGCCAGGAGCTTGCCAGCGGCAACCGCTCGCTCCTCTCGCTCGAGCTCGCCGACGCCATCGGCGCCCTCGATCGCGACGCGGGCGAACGCGCCATCCTGGTGCTCAATCGACGCGGCACGGCGAGCGTCGTCCTGTGTCGAGACTGCGGCTACGTCCAGGTCTGTCCCGAGTGCCAGCGACCGCTCGTCTTTCACGCCACCGGCATGGCGCTGCGCTGCCACCATTGCGGCGCGACGGCACCGCCCGCATCCAGATGCCCAGCCTGCGCCTCGGCTCGGATCCGGTACCTCGGTGGTGGCACGGAGCGCCTCGAGCGCGAGGTCAGCGACCGGTTCCCTGACCTGCGCATCGGCCGCCTCGACCGCGACGTTGTCGAGCGCAAGGGAGCGGCGGACCGGGTCCTGGACGCGTTCGCTGACGGAGCTCTGGACGTCCTGGTCGGCACCAGCCTGGTGACCAAGGGACTCGATGTCCCGGCGGTCGCGCTGGTCGGCATCGTGTCGGCCGACATCGCCCTCAATCTGCCTGACGAGCGCAGCGCCGAGCGGACCTATCAGCTCCTGCGTCAGGCGGTCGGTCGGACCGGCCGGGGAGCGCGACCCGGGCGAGCCATCATCCAGACCTATATGCCGGACCATCCCGCCATCCGGGCCGTAGCCGATGGCAACGCGGACCGGTTCTACGCTGACGAGCTGGCCGCGCGGCGACGATTCGGCGCGCCGCCCTTCGGGAGGTACATCAAGCTGACGGTGGCGATGGAGGATCGTGCCACGGCCGAAGCCGCGGCTCAGGCCATGGCATCCAGCCTGCGCGAGGCGGCACAGGCGTCAGGCGGCGAGACCGACGTGCTGGGGCCGGTCCCCGCCTACATCGCCCGCCGTGGTGGTCGCTGGCGCTTCCATCTCGTGCTCCGCGGCCGTGACCCGCGATCGATCCTGGCGACGGACCCGGGCCCGCCATGGAGCGTCGATGTGGATCCGGAGAGTCTTCTCTGAGGGCTGCAAGGGGCGGCGTCAAGGCACCTCCGCCTATACTCGCGACATGAGCATCCGACCCATCGCCACCCTCGGCGACCCGAGCTTGCGGCTCAAGGGCGAGCCCGTGGACAGCTTCAACAAGTCTCTCCACGGGCTGCTCGATGACATGACCGAGACCATGCGCCATGCGCCGGGCGTCGGTCTGGCTGCGCCGCAGGTGGGCGAGGCTCTCCAGGCCTGCGTCATCGAGGTCGAGGGTCGCCTCCACGAGCTGATGAACCCGCGCATCGTCCGCAGCGACGGCGACGACCGGGACCTCGAGGGCTGCCTCTCGATCCCCGGCTACGTGGCCTACGTGACCCGCCGCGATCGGGTCTGGGTCGTGGCCCAGAACCGCTACGGGCGCAGGATCAAGGTCGCCGGCAGCGGCCTTCTGTCACGAGCCCTCCAGCACGAGCTCGATCATCTGGCTGGCAAGCTGTATATCGACTACCTCGAATCGATGGACGAGCTCATCGCGGTCGCCCAGGCCCGTCCGGGCGACGACGTCGAGGCCGCGGAGCCAGCGACGCCACTCGCGTGACCGATCGGCGCCGGGCCGTCTTCCTCGGCAGTGGCGCCTTCGGGGTCCCCACCCTCGAGGCTCTCGCGACGGCGTCGGCCTGCACCGTCGTCGCGGTCGTCAGCGCGCCGCCCCGTCCCGCCGGACGGCGAGGGCTCCTCACGCCGACGCCCGTCCAGGCGCGGGCCGAAGTGCTGGGATTGCCGACGGTGACGCCAGACCGGCTGCGCAGTCTCGAGGTCATCGAGGAGCTCACGCGCCTGTCGCCTGACCTGCTCGTCCTCGCCGATTACGGCCAGATCGTACCGCCCGCGATCCTGGCTCTGCCCGCGAATGGCGCGCTCAACTTGCACCCCTCGCTCCTGCCGCGACATCGGGGCGCCAGCCCGATCGCGGCCACCATCCTGGCCGGCGACGCCGAGACGGGCGTCACGCTCATGGTCATGGACGACGGCCTCGACACCGGGCCCACCGTGGCTCGTGTGCGCCTGGCCCTGACCGGGACAGAGACCGCGCCGGCGCTCGAGGGCACGCTGGCAGCCATGGCGGCAGACTTGCTGGCTGCGTCGATCGCGCCCTGGCTGGACGGTTCGCTGCGAGCCGTCCCGCAGTCTACGGAGGGCGTGACCGTTACCCGGCCGCTGCGCCGCGACGACGGACGACTCGATCCGGCACTCGGTGTCGTCCGCCTCGAGCGCGGCGTGCGCGCCTATCAGCCGTGGCCGGGGACGTGGTTCGACACGGGACATGGTCGCATCGTCGTCTGGGCCGCCCAGGCGGTCCACGGGGCCGAGCCGCACGCGACGTCGCCCGACGACGTGGTCATCGGGCTCGTGGAGGCCGACGGTGAAGGGCTGGCCATCGTGGTCGCAGATGGGCGCCTGCGGTTGCTGGAGGTCCAGCCCGCCGGTGGGCGGCGCATGTCCGCCGCCGATCTGGTTCGCGGTCGACCTGGTCTCGTCGGCAGCCGGCTCGCCGCGCCATCGCTAGGATGAGCCCCGCCATGCCAGCCGCCGCCGATCTGTCCGCCGCCCCGCTGCTCGTGCCGGCGAGCCCGGGCGCCAGGGACTCGCGGCCAGGGCTCAGCGGGCTGCCGCCCGGCGAGCTCAGCGGCTGGGTCGTCGGGCGAGGCCAACCCGCCTATCGGGCTCGCCAGGTGGAGGATTTCTTGTGGCGCAGATCCGCCGCGGAGGTCGAGACCATGCGAACGCTGCCGGCGCCCCTGCGCCTGAGCCTCGCGGAGGCGTTCCGAGCGGATACCCTCTCGGCGACCGCGACCCGCGACGCAGACGACGGGCTGACCGTGAAAGGACTCCACACCCTCGACGACGGCCGTCTGATCGAGTCGGTCCTCATGCGTTACCCCGCGCGGACCGGCCAGCGAGAGCGGAACACGGTCTGCATCTCCAGCCAGGCCGGCTGTGCCGTCGGCTGCCCATTCTGTGCGACAGGTGAGCTCGGCTTCATGCGCGACCTCGAGACGGCGGAGATCGTCGACCAGGTCCGCGCCTGGCAACGACGCCTTGCCCCGGATGGCCGACGCGTCTCGAACGTGGTCTTCATGGGCATGGGCGAGCCGTTGCTCAACGCCGAACGCGTCATCGCCGCGGCTGAGGCGATCACCGACCCGCACCGCTTCGGACTGGGCGCACGACATGTCACGATCTCGACCAGTGGCGTCATCCCGGGCATCGAGCGGCTGACGCGGGATCGGCCGCAGTACACGCTGGCGGTCTCGCTGCATGCGGCGCGCCCGGCGTTGCGCGACGTCCTCGTGCCGCTCAACCGGCGCTACCCGATCCTCGATGTGGTCCGCGCCGCTTCCGACTATGCGCGTCTGACCGGTCGCCGCGTCAGCTACGAGTCGGTCATGATCGACGGCATCAACGACACGCCCGCCGATGCCGAGGCCATGGCGCGCCTGCTGGCGGGCGGTTCCGCACATGTCAACCTCATTCCCATGAACCCGGTCGCGCACACGCCGTGGCAGCCTAGCCGCGCCGACCGTATCGCCGGCTTTGCGGCCACGCTCCGGGACGCCGGAGTGACCACCACGGTCCGACGCAACCGCGGGATCGAGATCGGTGCCGCCTGCGGCCAGCTGGCGGCCGAGCAGGCGGCCACGCCCGCACCCGAAGCGGTCCAGCGCCGTCGGAGCCGGCTGGAGGCCGAAAGCAGCGCGGCCCTGCTCGAGGCTGCGAGATGAAGCCGTCCGGACCGGTCATCGCGGCCAGCATCCTGACCGCCGACTTCGGCAACCTGTACCGTGTCGTCCGAGCTCTGGAGAAAGCCGGCGTCGATCGCATCCACCTTGATGTCATGGATGGTCACTTCGTGCCCAACCTGACCTTTGGCCCGGACGTCGCGGCCGCCATCCGACGCCTGACCCGCCTGCCCCTCGACCTGCACCTCATGGTCGACCAGCCCTCCCGCTTCGTGGCTGCCTTCCTGCGTGCCGGCGCCGACTCGGTGACGCTTCACGTCGAGGCCCCTGAGCCGGAGTCGGCCAAGCACGACAGCCTGCAGCGCATCCGCGACGAGGGCAAGGCAGCCGGACTGGCGATCTCGCCGGGTACCTCCGTGGCCAGCCTGTCGCCCTACGCCGAGCTGCTCGACATCGCCATGGTCATGACCGTCGTCCCCGGGGCAGGCGGTCAGCGATTCCTGCGCGACGAGGCGCCAAAGATCGGCGACGCCCGCCCGATGCTGGACGCCAACGGCGGCGACTGCGAGGTCCACGTCGACGGCGGCGTCAATCGCGAGACGGCGGCCGTCGTCGGCGCCTTCGGTGCTGACGTGCTGGTCGTCGGCTCCGCGCTCTTCCAGCGGGGACGCGACACGGCAGACGAGGTCGACCTGGTGCGCCGGGCGGCATGGGCGGCCGCAGTCGATGGCTCCCCGACCGGCCCGGTGTCCGTCGCGAGTCCCGATCGACGGCTACCCTGACCGCGACCCAGCCAATCAGTCGGAGGTCTCCATGCGCCTGCTCCTCCAGCGCGTCACACATGCGTCCGTGACCGTCGACGGACAGGTCGCCGGGCGCATCGGGCCAGGCCTGCTCGTCCTGGTCGGCATCGGCCATGGTGACGATGGCGCTTTGGCGGAGTCGATGGCTGGCAAGGTCGCGGACCTGCGGATCTTCCGGGATGACGACGGTAGGACGAACCGAAGCCTGGTGGACGTCGAGGGATCGGCGCTCGTCATCAGCCAGTTCACGCTCTACGGCGATACGCGCAAGGGCCGGCGGCCCTCGTTCCTGGACGCCGCGCCGCCCGACCAGGGCGAAGCGCTCTACCTGCGCTTCGCGACCGCCCTCGCGACGCGTGGCGTGCCGGTAGCCAGGGGGGTCTTCGGGTCCGAGATGGAGGTGGAGCTGGTCAACGATGGCCCGATGACCATCTGGCTCGACACGGACGCCAGCTGAGCGCCGGCCCCGGACATGGTTCGACCCGGGTCGGGAACCCGGGTCGCTCTGGCCTGTGGGTCGCTGTCAGGCGGTCTTGCGCATCGTTCGCCGGCAGCGCGAGCAGACTTGCAGGCGCGTCACCGTACCGCCGCGCTCGACGCGCAGGGGCTGCAGGTTGGGCTGGTACCGGCGATGCGCGCGGACGCGGTTCATGCCACTCGACTGGGGGTTGAAACCGCCCATCGAGACCTTGCCGCAGATGGCGCACGAGCGAGCCATGAGACCTCGTTCAAACCTGGGATGTCGGGGGGTCGACGGTCGTCCGACCGGACGGCTGGGTACTATACCACGCGACGGACGAGCGTCCGGACGAGCGGAAGGAGGCTCATCGATGGCGGACGGGCCCTTGCCGGGCCGTGGCCTCGCGACGCGCCGGGCCATCGGCGACGTCGTGCGGCGGGCCGCCCTCGACTCCTACGGTGTGGTCAGTGTCTCCGGACCGCGCCCGTGGCATACCGCCCTGGCCTGGATCGGCCGCGCGACGCCCGGCGTCAAGGTCCGCGTGGGACCGCCCCTGACCGTCGACCTGTACCTGGCCGTGGCGAGCGGCGTCCCGGTCGCCGAAGTGGCCCGTAACGTGGATTCTGCCGTTCGCTACGGCCTGCGCCTCGCCTTCGACCGCGAGCTCGACGAGCTGGCCATCCATGTCGACCGACTTCGAACGCCCGTCTCACGCTCGACCGACAGCGGGGGATCCGATGATCGCCCTCACGACGTCGTCGAACAGGCCGCCGATGCGCCACCGAGCGAAGCCGGACCGGAGGCCGCGTGACCCGCCGTTCTGCCGACGGCGCGGCGATCCTGCGCGCATTCACCGCAGCAGTCGCCCATTTCGAGGGCCACGTAGACGCCATCAACGCGCTCAATGTCTTCCCCGTGCCCGATGGCGACACCGGCACCAACATGATGGCCACGCTTCGATCGGCGCTCGAGGAGGCGGAAGGCGTACCAGAGGCGGAACGGGACGCCGGCCGGGTCGCGGCGGCCATCTCCTTTGGCGCCCTGATGGGCGCGCGGGGCAATTCCGGGGTCATCCTCAGCCAGGTCTTCCGGGGCATGTCGGAGGCGGTCAAGGGCCGCAAACGCATCAACGGGCTGGACCTCGCACACGCACTGGCCGCCGGGCGTGTGGCCGCCTACGCGGCCGTGGCCAAGCCGGTCGAAGGCACCATCCTGACCGTCATCCGCGAAGCCTCGGCCGCGGCCGTGACCAGCGCGGAGAGGGATCCGGACATCGAGGGCGTGTTGACCGCGACGGTCGAACAGGCCGAGCGCGCCGTGGCCAAGACACCGTCGCTGCTGCCCATCCTGCGCGAGGCCGGCGTGGTCGATTCGGGTGGCGAGGGGCTCTACCGACTCTTCCAGGGCGCGCTTCTCCACCTCGTGGCGGGCCAGGGGCCGGTAGCCTCGCCGGTGGCCAGTGGCGCGTCGCCGCGGCGGGCCGCGCTCGTGGCCCATGCCGACGAGGGTTTCGGATACGAGACCATGTTCCTGCTCACAGCCGGCGAGGGCAGGCTCGACCTGGACGCCATCCGCAAGGCCCTGGAGGCGATGGGGGAATCGGTCCTGGTGGCTGGTGATGCGCACGCCGTCAAGGTCCATGTCCACAACGAACATCCCGACGCCGTCATCGGCTACGGCCTGTCGCTCGGCAATCTCTCGCGGATCAGTGTCGAGAATCTCGACAACCAGGCACGAGACCTGCGCGAAGCGAGGGCCGATGCATTCACGAGCGCGCCGTCGTCGCCCGTAGTCCCGGTCAAGCCCCTCGGTGAGGCACGCGCGTCGGCCGACGGAGTGCAGGCCGGCGCACCGACGTCTGCCGGCGCAGCGACGACCGACGGCGACGGGGTCTCGGTCGTCGCGGTCGCGGCCGGGGACGGCATCGAGCGGCTGCTCGCCTCCGTCCTCTCGGTCAGCGTTCGCGCCGGCAGCCGCGGCACGGTCGCCATCGTCCGTGGTGGGCAGTCGGCCAACCCTTCGACGGGCGAGCTGCTGCGCGCGATCCGAGAGACCCGGACACGACACGTCATCGTGCTGCCCAACAACCCGAACGTGAAGCTCGCCGCGCAACAGGCGGCGGCGCTGGCGCCTGACAAGCGGGTCGTGGTCGTGCCCACGCGGAACGCCGCCGAGGGCATCGCCGCGCTGCTCGGCATGGACCCGGGCAGGGGGTCGGACGAAAACGCGAGCCTGATGCTCGCCGCGGCGCGCGGCATCCAGTCCTTGCAGGTCACGGACGCGGTCCGCGACGCGAGGATCGGACGCCGGAAGGTCAAGAAGGGCCAGACGATCGTGCTCGATCCGGACGACGGCCTGGTTGCCGTCGGTGGCAACCGACGCGAGACCGTGCTCAAGGGCCTGGCCGCGCTCGAGGCTGGCTTCGAGCTCGTCTCGATCTACTACGGCAGCGACATCAGCCTGGACGAGGCGGAGGCCATGAGCGGCGCGGTGACCAGGGCCTTCGATGGCGTGGACGTCGAGCTCATCAACGGTGGGCAGCCGCATTACCACTACCTCATCGCGACGGAGTAGCCGCGGCCCGGACGCGAGCGGCGCCCGTCGCGTCGCCGCGCGTCCGACGCCGGATACGCCCCTGGCCCGCAGCGGTATCGCCTCGCCGGCGCTGGCCCGTCGCCTCCAGCGGCTGGGGATCGCGACGGTCGGAGATCTGCTCTTCCACCTGCCTCGTCGGTATGACGATTTCCGGACCCCGATGGCGCTCAGGCGGCTGGCCGAAGAGGCCCCGGGCGACGCGGTGTCGGCGCGCGTGCGAGTCCTGGACGTTGCCGTCGAACCGACCATGCGACGGCGGATCCACCGCGTGCGGGCATGGTTCGAAGACGACAGCGGCCGCGCCGAGGCGGTCTGGTTCGGCCGCCAATACGTCGAGCGACGCCTCTTCCCAGGGCAGGAGGTGATCGTCTCGGGCAAGGTCAAGGTCCAGCGGGGCACCCCACGATCGGGGGTCTCGCCGCGCTTCGGCGAGACGGTCGTGGCCGTCTTCCAGGGCCCCGTCTTCGGCCCCGTCGGTGGCCAGGCGCTCGACACGGGACGCATCGTGCCGGTCTATCGGCTGACCGAGGGCGTCTCCGCGCCTGTCCTGCGGCGGGCCATCCGCCGCGCGCTCGACGAGGTCGGCGCTGCCTATCCGGAGTATCGACCGCACGGCGTCAGGGGCATCGACGACCAGGCGCCGGAGATCTCGCAAGCCATCGAGGCTGCCCATTTCCCCGACGTCCCGGAAGCCAAGGACCGCGCCCTGGCACGACTCGCATTCGACGAGTTGCTCGCCCTCCAGATCGGCATGGTCGCCCGGGACCGGCAGCGACGGCGTGCCACAGGCCGCCCGATCGAGGTCGCCGACGCCCGGCTTACTGCCATCCTGCGCTCTCTCGAGGCCGTCCTCTCCGAGCAGGTCAGCGCGCGCAGCGATGCCCCGGTCATGGTCTCGCTGACCGACGACCAGCAGGCGGCCGTGGCCGACATCCGCGCGGATCTGGGCGCTGCTCGACCCATGTTGCGCCTGCTCCAGGGTGATGTCGGGTCGGGCAAGACGGCGGTGGCAGCGGCGGCCATGGCGGTCGTCGCTGACGCCGGTCGACAGGCGGCATTGCTCGCCCCGACCGACCTCCTGGCGAGGCAGCACGCTTCGACCTTGGATC
>JBEVDC010000029.1:0-3038 GCA_040514195.1 Candidatus Limnocylindrales bacterium
GGCTGCGTCCGCCCTCCCGCAGGACGCCGATCCGTCGGGCGATCGCGTTGGCCGTCAGCGGGTGATCGCCGGTGATCATGATCGGCGTGATGCCGGCAGCACGGCAGGCCGCGATCGACGGGGCCGAGGCCTCGCGCGGCGGGTCCGCCATCCCGACGATCCCCAGGAGGTGGAGGCCGTGCTCGGCGTCGTCGAGGCGGGCAGGGACGTCGTCGATCGTTCGCTCGGCGAACGCGAGCACGCGGTATCCGTCGAGGGCGTAGCCCTCGGCGACGTGCTCGGCCTGCCGCAGCAGGCCGGCCTCGGTCGGATCGAGGAGTGGGCCGATCGCGTCTAGTGCGCCCTTCACGGCGACCCAAACCTCCGCACCGGCCCTGTGGATGGTAGCCATCCGTCGCCGCTCGGGGTCGAACGTCAGCTCTTCGACCCGCGGGCTTGCGGCGGCGACCAGTTGCGCATCCACGTCGAGCTTGGCCGCGAGGGCAAGTAGCGCCGCCTCGGTCGGATCGCCGCTGATGGTCCACGGGTCGTCGCTGGTCGCTGGGGCATGGAGCGACGCATCGTTGCAGGCGACAGCGACCTGGGCGAGTCGCTCGAGGGCGGTGTCGTTCGTCGGCTGGGGATCGAACCGTCCGCTCGGCGCGTAGCCATCGCCGGTCACTCGATAGTCGCCGTTCGGGGTCCAGACCCGCTCGGCGAGCATCCGGTTCTCCGTCAGGGTGCCGGTCTTGTCGCTGCAGATCACGGTGACCGACCCGAGGGTCTCGACGGCCGGCAGCTTGCGAACGAGCGCATGTCGTTGGGCCATCCGCCGGGCGCCCAGCGCCAGGGCGATCGTCACGACGGCCGGCAGGCCCTCCGGGATGGCCGCGACCGCGAGGCTCACCGCTGTCAGGAACATCACATCGGCTGGCTCGCCGCGGGCGACGCCGCTGACGAACACGAAGATGCACACCAGGAACGCCGCGATCGCCAGTCGCTTGCCGAGCGTCGACAACCGTCGTTGGAGCGGCGTCTGGCCACTGCCGTGTTCCTCGAGGAGTTCGGCCACTCGTCCGAGGGCCGTCTCCATCCCAGTCGCCACCACGAGGCCAAGGCCACGCCCGTAGGTCACCGCGGCGCCGCTGAAGGCCATGTTCCGCTGGTCGGCGAGGACCGCGGCGGTGACATCGGGAATCGGAGCCGTCATCTTGCTGGCGGGCTCCGATTCGCCGGTCAGGGTGGCCTCGTTGATCCGGAGGGATCGAGCCTCGACCAGGCGCATGTCGGCGGTCACGACGTCCCCGGCGTCGAGCCGCACGAGGTCGCCGGGCACGAGCTCGGCCGCCGGGACGACACTCGTCACGCCGGCGCGAACGACGCGCGCCGACGGGCTGGTCATGCGCTTCAGCGCGTCCACCGCCTGCCCCGCTCGGTATTCCTGGACGAACCCGATGATCCCGTTGAGCGCGACGATGGCCAGGATGATGGCGGTGTCCTTGATGTCGCCGATGGCCGCGGTGATCGCCGCGGCGCCGAGCAGGACCAGGATCATCGCGTTGGTGAACTGCTCGGCCAGCAGGCGCCAGGCCGGTTTGGCGGCGCGCTCATCGAGCACGTTGGGCCCGTGCGCGATCAGGCGGTGCCGAGCCTCGTCGGCATCGAGTCCAAGGTCCGCGTCGGAGCCGAGGGCAGCGATGACCTCCCAAGCATCGACCGCCCATGGGTCCCGGACGCGGGCCATCGTGGGCACGTCCTCGATCTGGACGCCCGAAGATGCGTCGACGCCTGGGTGCACGCTCATGTTGTTGGTTCCGGTTCGTCGCACCTGGCGTGGTCGGAGCGACGTCGGCCGGTGCGATCCAGAGCGTCACGCCGCGAGGCCCCCCGCGGCAGTGCCGATCGGACCGATCGGCCGCCTCGGCCGTCCCGAATCAGGCGGTCCGGCCCTTGGCCGACGACGCCGGACCTCGTACCGTCGGGCTCGGACCGCTTCGACCGCGCCTGCGGACAGGTCCTGCATCCCGCGGAGACGAGATGGACGGCCGTGATGCGTAGCGCGGCGGTCGATGACCGATCGCTGCCGGAGGCCTCGGAACCGCACGAAACGAGGGCGAACAGCGTCCTACGACCGATCGTCTTCGGTGCGAACGATGGGCTGGTCTCCAACCTCGCCCTGGTGATGGGCGTCGCCGGCGCGACGTCGGACAACGGAATCATCGTGCTCGCCGGTGTGGCCGGGCTCATCGCGGGCGCCTTCAGCATGGGCGTCGGCGAGTACATCTCGGTCCAGAGCCAGCGGGAGCTGCTCGACTACCAGCTGGCCTTCCAGCGCAAGCAACTCCGCGAGGCCCCCGACCAGGAACGCGAGATCCTGGCCAAGCTGTACGTCGAGCGTGGGTTCGGACGCGAGGAGGCCGACCGGTTCGTCGACGCCGTCTTCGCCGATCCGAACCATGCCGTTCGCCTGCTCATCTTCGAGGAGGTCGGCCTGGACGCCCGTTCGATCGGTTCGCCGCTTGCCGCCGCCGCCGGTTCCTTCATCGCGTTCACGACCGGCGCATTCATCCCGCTGGTCCCCTACCTCCTCGGCGCAGGGATGCCGGCGTTCGCGGCCAGCCTGTCGGTCAGCCTGGTCGCGCTGGCGCTCCTCGGGGCGGCCATCGCGGGCCTCACACGCCGACCGGCCTGGTACGGGGCTCTCCGGCAGGTTTGCCTCGGGGCCGTCGCGGCCGGCTTCACGTATGCCGTCGGCCTTGTGATCGGGGTCCGCGCCGCCTGACCGGTCGTGAATGCGACAAGAGTCCGGAGTCACAGTCGAGCACCCAGCATCGGCGCAGGACGGGTCAGCGACTGGCCACCGCTCAGGACACGTCGATACGCGGCGACGTAGTCGTCGACCATCCGGGCCGAGGAGAAGCGCCGGATCGCCCGGTCCCGGATGCGCCCTCGGTCGAGGGACGCCGCAAGCCCGACCGCACGTTCGGCGGCGTCTAGATCGTCGACGACGAAGCCATCGACTCCGTCCTCGACGATCTCGGGAAGAGCACCACGCCGCA
>JBEVDC010000193.1:0-5012 GCA_040514195.1 Candidatus Limnocylindrales bacterium
GATGGCCGCCTTCCTCAAGCCCGACGAGCTCCGGCTTTACCGCCTCATCTGGCAGCGTGCCATCGCCTCACAGATGGCGGCCAAGGAGATGGAGACGACCAGCATCGAGCTGGAGGCAGGGCGCTTCGGCCTCCGGGCCCATGCCACGCGCACCCTGTTCGACGGCTTCAGCCGCGTCTATACCGAGGGCCGGGATGACGACGCCGAAGACGACGAGGCGGACGGTTCGTTGCCGACGATGGTGGAGGGTGACCGGGCTGATGTACGCGAGGTGACACCGACGCAGCATTTCACCGAGCCGCCGCCGCGCTACACGGAGGCGACGCTCATCAAGGCGCTCGAGGAGCACGGCATCGGTCGGCCGTCGACGTACGCGGCCACGATCTCGACCATCGTCGATCGCGGCTATGTCGTCGTCCGCGAGCGGCGCCTCTATCCGGAGCTGGTCGCCGGCATCGTGACCGACCTGCTCGTCGAACACTTCGGCGAGTTCGTGGACGTCGCCTTCACCGCGCGCATGGAGGAGCGCCTCGATGAGGTCGCCCGCGGCGAGCGGGAGTGGGTGCCGCTGCTGCGCGACTTCTACGGGCCGCTCAAGGCGCTCGTGGACGAGAAGCGTCGCGAGCTGAAGCGCCGTGACTTCACGACCGAGGCGACCGACGAGGTCTGCTCGCTCGGCCACCCGATGGTCATCCGCCTCGGGCGCAATGGGCGCTTTCTGGCGTGCTCCCTCTATCCCGAGCACAAGGAGTCGCGGCCGTTGCCGGGCGAGGAGGCGCCGCCGATGGAGGGCGAGGGCGACGTCTGTCCCGAGTGTGGGCTAGGCGTCCTCGCTCAGCGGCGGGGGCGCTTCGGGCCCTTCCTGGGCTGCTCGCGCTATCCCGACTGCGGCTATATCAAGCGTACCGGGCCGCCAGCACCGGAGCAGCTGCCGTTCGAGATCACCTGCCCGAAGAACCGCGACGGCCACCTCGTGGCACGCCGCGCCCGCAGGACCGGCAACGTCTTCTACGGCTGCTCGGCCTACCCGACATGCGACTACACCACGAACGATGTGCCGGTCGGTGCCATCCATGATGCCGACGAAGGGCCGATCGCCCGCCGCGGAGAGGCCTGGCTCTGCCTGGCGTGTGGGGCACCGATCGTCGTGCCCGTCGGCGTGGATGCGATCGGCCTGCGCCTGGCGGGCGGTCCCCCTGACGCATCGGCCCTGGCACGTCCCCGAGCCGCGCGCGCTGGCAAGGCGAACGCCAAAGGTGGGCCACCGAGGCGATCGACTGCCCGCAAGCCCGCGGCGCGACGGTCGACCCGGGCGCGAGCCGCCGGCTCGGCGTGACGGGCGCCACGGCGCTCATCCGTTTCCTCGACGCGCTTCGGGCGCGCGACGCCTCTGAACATACGCGGCGCGCCTATGAGGGTGCGGTTCGCGGTTTCCTCGAGTGGCTGGACACGCGACCCGAGACCGACTGGCACCGCCCCGGCCGGCTCGTCCTGCGCGGCTACCTCGCCGAGCTCGATGCCAGAGGCCTGAGCCGGGCCACCATCGCGGCTCGGGTGGCGGCGCTACGGGCGTTCTATCGGCACGCCCGGCGCGAGGGCTGGGTCGAGGGCGACCCCTGGGCCGCGGTCTCGACGCCGCGACGGGCACGCCGACTGCCGGCGGTGCTCGAGGTCGGAGAGATCGAAGACCTCCTCGACGCCATCGGACCGGTCGCCGATGCTGGCGCTCGAGGAGATGGCGCCATCGCGGGCGCCCTGGCGCTCCGTGACCGGGCCCTGCTCGAAACGGCGTATGCCGGTGGGCTCCGCGTGGCCGAGCTGGCGGCCTCGTCGCTGGCCTCGCTCGACCTCCCGCATGCGGAGATGCGGGTCGTCGGCAAGGGGCGCAAGGAGCGCATCGTGCTCCTGGGACGAGCGGCCACCGACGCCCTGGCGGCCTATCTCGAGGCGGGGCGCCCACGCCTGCGCGCCGGTTGCTCGGTGCCGGACGACGGCGCCCTCTTCCTCAACGCGTCTGGCTCCCGCCTTGGCGCCCGTGGCATCCGCTATCGGCTCGACCGGATCGTCCGCGCCGCCGGGCTGCCCGACGGCACCTCGCCGCATACGCTTCGCCACTCGGTCGCCAGTCACCGGCTCGACGGCGGCGCCGACCTGCGCGTGGTCCAGGAGCTGCTCGGGCACGCCAGCCTCGGCACGACGCAGGTCTACACGCATGTCTCGACGACGCGGCTCCGCTCCGCCTATCGTGCTGCTCACCCGCGGGCGGCCCGCTCGAGTCAACACTCCGCGTGAGCGGCACCGCGCGCACCTTGGCGCGGGCCGGCATGGTCGTCACCACGGCCTACCTCGCGTCGCGCCTGCTGGGCTGGCTGCGGACCGTGGTCATCAGCTCGATCTACGGCGCCTCGCCCGACCTCGACGCCTACTTCGCGGCGTTCCGCATCCCGGACCTCGTCTTCCAGTTGGTCGCGGCAGGGGCCCTCAGCTCCGCGCTCATCCCGGTCCTCGCCGGGCTCATCGCGAACGAAGAGGAGGCGCGCTCTTGGCGTGTCGTCTCGACCGTCGCCAACCTGATGCTCGTGGCGCTGGTCGTGCTCTCGGCGGCGATGGCCGTCGGCGCGCCGTGGATCGTGCCCGTCATCACGCCAGGCTTCGGTCGCGCCCAGACCGAGCTGACCATCGAGCTGACGAGGATCATGCTGTTCTCGCCGATCCTGCTGGCCATGGGGGCGCTGGCTACCAGCGTGCTCAACGCCCGGGACCGGTTCTCCATCGCGTCGCTGGCGCCGATGGCCTACAACGTGGTCATCATCGGGTTCGCCGCCCTGCTCGCGCCGATCCTGGGCATCGAAGGCCTGGCCATCGCGGTCGTCCTGGGCTCGGTCGCGCACCTCGCCGTCCAACTGCCCTCGATCATCCGGATGCCTGGCTTTCGGTACCAGCTCGTGGCGGACGTGCGCGACCCCGCGACGCGCGAAGCGGTCCTCCTGATGGCGCCGCGCGCCCTCGGCCTGGGCGTGAGCCAGATCACCTTCCTGGTCAACACGAGCCTGGCCTCGACCCTCGCGACCGGCTCGATCGTGGCCTACAACGTGGCCTTCACCATCCTCCAGATCCCCCTCGGCGTGATCGGCATCCCGCTCGGCGTCGTGTTGCTGCCCTCGATGTCGCGGGCCGTGGCGCTCGGCGACAGCGGCCAGTACGCTCGGCTCATCGTGCGCGCACTGCGCCTCCTGCTCTACGTCATGCTCTTCTTGACGGCGATGACCATCGTGCTCCGGGAGCAGGTCGTGACGCTCCTGTTCGATTACGGCAACTTCAGCGCACCGGCGGTCGAGCTGACGGCGCAGACCCTCCTCTTCTTTGCCATGGGGCTGGCTGGGCACGCCATGATCGTCGTCCTGGCACGCGCGTTCTATGCCGATAAGGACACCAGGACGCCCGTCGCGGCGGCGATCCTGTCGGTCGTGGTCAACGTGACGGTGTCCGTCATGCTCGTCGGCAGCCTCGGCTTGGCCGGGTTGGCGCTCGGCATCGCGGCCGGCGCCTGGTTCGAGGCCAGCCTGCTGGCGTTCCTCCTCTGGCGCCGAACCCCGTCCCTGCGAGGCAGTGGCATCGTTCGTGCGGGGGCCCTGTTCGCTATCGGGGCCATCCTGGCGGGCGGCGTAGCGGCCGTCGTGGTCTACGGCACCGGGCTCGCGATCGGCCCGGCCGTCTTCGGCTCGAAGCTCCTCGTGCTCGGCCAGGCCGTCGCCGCCTTCGGTGCCGCGGGTCTCGCGTATGTCGGCTACAGCCACCTCCTCCGACTGCCCGAATTCCGTGAGACGGTGGCTATCGCCGTCGATGCCGTCCGCCGCGAGCGACCACCGCCATGACCCAGGTCCAGATCGGGCCAGCCGGCGACGCCACGACCCTGGCCGCGGAAACCGCTGCCTGGGATGCCTTCGTTGCCGGCGCGCCCAGCGGCTCGTACATGCAGCTGACGGCCTGGGCCGAGGTCAAGGCGGTCAACGGCTGGCGCTCGACCCGTCTGGCCGTCGACGGACCGGACGGCCCGTTCGGTGCGCAGGTGCTCATCCATGATCTCGGCAGGACGCCGTGGTCGGTCGGCTACGCACCGCGCGGACCCGTCGCGGCGACCCTGACGCAGCACGGGCTTGCAGCGTGGACGGGTGCCGTGCGCGAGGTGGCGCGGCATCGTCGGCTGAGCCACGTGACCATCGAGCCGCAGGTGCCGGCCGGCGAGGGACTGGAGTCGACCCTCGAAGCCTGCGGCTGGCGGCGCGCCCGGACGATCCAGGATCGGCGGACCCGGATCATCGACCTCGAACGACCCGAACCGGAAGTCTGGGCCGACCTGCGATCGAAATGGCGCCAGTACGTGAACAAGGCGCGGCGCGAAGGCGTGGTCGTCGTCGAGACGGGCGAGGAGGGCATCCCGGACTTCAATCGCATCTACGTCGAGACGGCCCAGCGGGCGGGTTTCGTGCACCGGGCCGAGTCGGCCTACCGCGACGTCTACCGGGCCTTCGCCGCCCGCGATGCGGGACGCCTCCTCTTCGCCCGACTGCCCGGCGGCGAGCCCGTGGCGGCGCTCATGCTGCTCGAGTGCGGCCGTCGCGTGATCGAGCCCTACGGCGGCATGACCGAGGCGGGCGGGGCGTCGCGGGCCAACTACCTGCTCAAGTGGGAGGCCATCCGCTCCTCGCGGGAGCACGGCTTCGCCATCTACGACCTGTGGGGTGTCGCGCACCCAGGCATCGAGCGGTTCAAGGCCGGCTTCGGTGGCCGCGAGGTCCGCTATGTCGGCGCCTGGGAGCTGGTCGTCGATCCGCTCGTCCACGCGGCGGTCGGCGGGGCACGCCGGCTGCGCGTGGCCATGGCGCGTCGGTCCCAGGGCGTCAGCGGCGCTCAGCGGGCGGACGAGGACGCACGATGACCAGGGTCGACGAGGCTGGGAGCGAGCCTGCGCAGGAGTGGGACGCACTGAACGTCGTCCCGGCGGGGGGCCA
>JBEVDC010000039.1:0-4469 GCA_040514195.1 Candidatus Limnocylindrales bacterium
GTCCCCCGGTCATTGTCCGGCCGCCTTCGTGAACCCATCCTCACCGTCGAACGACTGGAGGCGCTCGACCTGGGTCCAGCGGTGATGCTCGGCGATGCGTCCGAGCAGCGCGAGGATGTCCGCGTCGGTCGGCTCCCTGTCGGCCGGCGCCAGGTAGCGTGCCGTGTACCAGCGCACGGAGTCGCCGACCGCCTCGCCGGGCCAGACCTTGGTGCCGCGGCTGGTGACCATCTCGAGGCTCAGGGCCAGGTCGCCCTCGGCCTCCAGCTCGGCGGCCAGCCTGGCGATCTCGAGGTCGCTCTCGACCATCACGTCCACGCCCACCTGCCGACGGGCACCGACGTACGACTCCTGGGCATACGACCAACGAGGCAGCGGCGCAGGCGCCTTGGCGGGACGGAGGTTGCCGCGGCCCCTTGGCGCGTTCGCCGGTCGGCGGCCGAGATTGGCGATCACGGCATCCGTGTAGCCGGTCGTCGAGGCGGCGTGCTCGACGTCGCTGCCGGCCTGGCGTGCAAGATCCTGGGTCACCGCTGCGCCTGACTCGAGCGTGGCGTAGACGGCATCCTGGACGCGATCTGCCGCCTCGTGCTCACCGAGGTGGCGCAGCATCATGACCGAGCTCAGGATCAGGGCGGTCGGGTTGATGACATCCTTGCCGGCGTACTTCGGCGCCGAGCCATGGACCGCCTCGAAGATGGCCACCTCGTCTCCATAGTTGCCGCTGCTGGCAAAGCCAAGCCCGCCCACCAGGCCGGATGCAAGGTCGCTGATGATGTCGCCGTTGAGGTTCGTGGTGACCACGATGTCGAACTGGGCCGGCGCCTTGGCGAGTTGGTGGGCGACGTTGTCGATGATGAGGTGCTCGGCGATGATGCCGGGGTATTCCTCGGCGACCTGCTCGAAGACCCGTTTGAAGAGGCCCTCGGTCAGCTTCATGATGTTGGCCTTGGTCGCGCACGTGACCTTCGACCGACCCTCCGCGCGGGCCAGCTCGAAGGCGTAGCGGATGATCTTCTCCGAGCCCTTGCGGCTGATGACCTTGAGGCACTGTCCGACGTCCTTCGTCTGCATGTGCTCGATGCCCGCATAGAGGTCTTCGATGTTCTCGCGCACGATGACCATGTCCACGCCCTCGCCCGCGTAGCGCGACGGCACTCCGGGCAGCTCGCGCGCAGGGCGCACGTTGGCGTAGGTCTCGAAGAGCTTTCGCAAGGTCACGTTGGCGCTCTTCTCACCGAAGCCGACGGGTGTCTCGAGCGGGCCCTTGAGCACGACGCGAGTGCGCTCGATGGCTTCCCGGGTCGCCGACGGCACGCCCGAGGTGTCGCCTCGCTTGAAGACCTCCGCGCCTGCTTCCGCCTCCTCCCAGTCGATCCGCACGCCAGCGGCGTCGATGACGCGCACGGCTGCTCGGGTGACCTCGGGCCCGACGCCGTCGCCTGGGATGACCGTCACGCGATGGCGCCGGGTGTCGGCGGATCGGACGATCTGGCCGGTCATCGTGTCATGTCAGGGTTCGGGATCAAGGCGTCCGTCACGTGCTCCCAACAGGTGCTGGTACGAGGCGATGGCTGACACATGGTGGCACATGGAGCGCCGTTGATCGGGCGCGGCCCGGCTGGGACGAGGAACGGGCTCCCGACGGCGACGACCGTGGAAGCTGTCGGGTCAGTCGTTCGGTTCGGGTGCGACCCTGGACATGATCGCCAGGGTGTTCCCTTCGGTGTCCTCGAAGAACGCCATCCACTCCTCGATACCGGAGTCAGCGTGGCGGTGGATGAGATGCGGCGCTCCGGCGGTGTGCACGCCGCGCGCCTCGAGGGTCGCGAAGGCGGGCCGGATGTCCGCCACCTCGAAGTAGAGGATCGAGCTCGGCCGCCACTGGTCTTCGGGCACGGACCGGATATAGATACGCGTGCCCGAGGCGTCGAAGAATGCCAGATCGCCGAAGGTGAAGACGTGCGGCAGCCCGAGGGTGTCGCGGTAGAAGGCCTCGACCCGGGAGATGTCGCGGGCGAGCAGCGAGACCTGGCCGAGGGGGCCGAGGCCGAGATCGGTCTCAGGCATGGGCGCGTTCCTCCTGGCGAGGGGACTGGAGACCGGGTATCCGGGCCAATGCCGCAGCGCGGACGTACCGGTCACCCCAAGCTTGCCGCCGATGTTCTCCACGTGGTACTTGATCGCATCGAGGCTGATGCCTCTGCGGCTGGCGATCTCGCGCCGCGTCATCCCATGCCGCAGCATGTCAAGGACCGCCCACTCCGCGGGCGTCAGGACATCAGGATGACGCGGTCGGCCACGTGGGCGGGTCATGTCGGCCAGCCTAGCGCGGTCGGGCTCGAATTTCCCTCCCCCACCCGCGCAGACCAGCCCATGGCGTGACGGGCGGACATTCGGCGGACCGCTATCCTTGGCCCATGCGCATCTTCGAAGGGCGTCGCCTGACCGAGGTGGACGTCGGCTAACTCGCCGAGCTGATCGCGGCCTGGCCGCGGCTCAGCATCGATATCGGGACCGGTGACGGTCGCGCCGTCCTGGCGCGCGCTCGCGCCGAACCGGACAGCCTCGTGCTGGGCCTGGACGCCAACGCCGCCGGCATGGCGGACGCCGCATCACGTGCCGCACGCCGGCTAGTGCAAGGCGGACTGCCGAACGCCAGGTACATCGTCGTCGCGGCCGAGGCGCTGCCGGACGAGTTGGCCGCGACCGCGGACCTCGTGACCGTCCAATTTCCCTGGGGCTCGCTCCTGCGCGGCATCGTCCGCGCTGAGCCAGCGATGATCGCAGCGCTGGTTGGGCTCCTGCGACCGGCACGAGATGCCGAGCTTCGCCTCCTCCTCTCGGTCGAGCCCCGGGACCGCAGCCTCGGCCTCGAGCCCCTCGACGCGAGCGGCATCGACCGGCTGGCTGGCCGGTTCGAGGCCCATGGCATCGAGGCGGTGCGCGTCCGTCCAGGCACCGCCCAAGAGCTGGCGGCTTCGCACTCGACGTGGGCGAAGCGTCTCGGATCGGCCGGCGCCCGGCGCACAGCGTGGTCCCTTCGGTTCGTGCGGCGCTAGAGTCGCTGCATGCAGGTCCCCCGCCCGGTGCTGCGCCTGTTTTGGGCGTACCACCGCCTCATGGACCGTCTCACCGGTGGCCGTTTCGACACGACCGGCACGATCGGCCCGTCGGTCTGGTTGACGACCGTAGGACGACGGAGCGGCACGATCCGCGAGACCGCAGTGACCTACCTGGCGGTCGGCGAGGACCTCGTGATCGTCGCCTCGAACGTGGGTGAGGACGAGGACCCCAGCTGGTGGCGCAACCTCAAGGCCGCCCCCGACACGATCATCCGGCTGCCAAGCCAGCCGCCCCGCCCCGTCCACGCTCGCGAGGCGGTCGACCCCGAGCGCTCCAGCCTTTGGGCGCGCTTCATCGATCGCTACCCCCAGTACCAGGGCTACCAGCGCCGCACGTCGCGACGCATACCCGTCATCGTCCTCGAGCCCCGCGATACCGCTCAGCCGACATCGCCCGGGGCGGATCCAGCCGCATGAGCGCCACTCGCGTTCCGATCATCCTCGACGTCGACACCGGCATCGACGACAGCCTCGCGCTCCTGTACGCCTGCGCCTCGCCTGAAGCGGAGATCCTGGCCGTGACCTGCGTGGCCGGCAATGTCGATCTCGACAACGTCCAGCGCAACACCCGTGCCGTCCTGGAGCTGGCAGGGCGTGCCGACATCGAGGTTGCGCTGGGCGCCGATCGGCCGCTCATCCGCCCGCTCCGGATCACCCCCGAGACGCACGGGCCGCGGGGCCTCGGCTACGCGGAGCTTCCGCCGCCGAGTCGTGCGCCGTCCGTGCGCGCGGCTGCCGACCTGTTGATCGATGTGGCTCGTCGCCGGCCGCAGGAGGTGACGCTCGTCGCGGTCGGGCCGCTCACCAACGTGGCCCGTGCGCTCCGATCCGAGCCTGCCCTGCCGAACGTGCTCCGACGTCTGGTCATCATGGGCGGCGCCTATCGCGTGCCCGGTAATACCGCCCCGACCACGGAGTGGAACGCGCAGTGGGATCCGGAGGCGACCAAGGTCGTCGTCGATGCCTTCGGCGCCGACGAGGTCCAGGCAGCGAGGAAGGCGGTCGGCCTACCCGCCCGACCACTGGCGCTCGGGCTCGACGTGACCGAGACGGCCAAGCTGACACCAGAGCATCTCGCAGCCATCGCCGCCGGCTGCGGCGACGACATATCGGCGCCGCGCTTGCCGGTCATGCGTTATCTCGCGGATGCCCTGCGCTTCTACATGGAGTTCCACAGCCGGTACGACGGCTTCTACGGCGCGTTCATCCACGATCCCATGGCGCTCGCGGCGGCGCTCGACCCGTCGCTGATCCGGGCCGAGGCGCTGACCGTGGACGTCGAGCTGGCCGGCACGTTGACGGCCGGCGAGACGGTCACCGACTGGCGACGCGTCTGGGGTCGAC
>JBEVDC010000044.1:0-8582 GCA_040514195.1 Candidatus Limnocylindrales bacterium
CCTCCGAAGAGGACCGGCGCCCCGGGTCGGATGACCTGCGCCATGGTGATCCCGGCCAGCACGTCGGCCGTGTGGAAGACGGTGGCACCGACCAACGTCACGGGCGCGATGAGGCCCATGAGGGTGACCGGCACGATCTCCACCGGGATGCCCGCCTCGACGCAGTCGATGAGGTTCTGGCAGGAGTCCTCGCTGTACCGGAAGTTGCCCGTGGCGGTGATCGTGAAGATCGACATCGGCCGAGCCACGAGGTCGGCGCGGTCGGCTCGGAAGAGCTCCATCATGGCTGCCATGCGCGGCACGCCGTGCTCGGTGAAGGCGCCGCTGACGACCGGCTTGCGCGTGTTGGTCAGGATCATGTACAGGCGCCAGGCATCAGAGACCTGGGCCTCGATGTCGGCGTTGGTCGAGAAGGCCGTGGCCAGGTACGGGATGTGGGCCAGCCCGTCGCCGAGCCGGACGTACTCCACGAAGTCGGTCGAGTTCGCCAGGCGGGTCTCGCCCGTTCGATGGTCGAGGACCTTCAGGCCGCTCGACCCGGGCACGAAGTGGACGCGGTCACCACCGATGTCGGCGTGCGGGTTGCCGTCGCGGTCGTAGAGCCAGAACGCCGTCGGGGCGCTCTCGATGGCCTGCTCGACGGTCGCGCGGGGGAAGCGCACGCGGCCGCCGGAGGCATCGCTCGGCAGGCCGGCCTCGAGCAGGCGCCGGCGCATCTCCGGGCCGCGGACCTCCATGCCCGTTTCGGCCAGGATGCGCATCGCCTCGTCGAGGATGCGCTCGATGAGCTGCGGCGAGAGGACCTCGATCGTCGGACGCATGGCCACACATTCTGGCGGCTCCGGCGCGCCATCGTGCGTCTCGGTGCGGCCGGTCAGGATCGGCTCGAGGCGCCCGCCAGGTCCGCGATGCCCGTCCGCCGCAGGAACGCTTCGTTCGTCGACGGACGGCCGAGAAAGGACTCTACGAGTTCCTCCGCGTCGCGACTCGAGCCGGGCTCCAGGATCTCGCGCCGGAAGGCGCCACCCACCTCTGGGCTGGCGATGCCCTGGGCCTCGAACCGGCTCCAGAGATCATCGCCGTAGACGAGCGACCAGAGGTAGCCGTAGTAGCCGGCGTCGTAGCCCCCCATGAGGTGGGCGAAGGAGGCCGGCCAGAACGTGCCCTCGTTGCTGGGCAGCATGCGGATCGCGTCGGCCGCCCGCATGGCCTCATCGAGGTCGACCGGGATCGGCCCATGGATCCTCAGATCGAAGTCGCCGTAGCCTCCGAACGAGCCCAGGTAGCGTGAGCCGAGGTTGACGCCGCGGCTGGCGGCGAGGCGCTCGGACAGCTGCGCGGGCATCGGCTCGCCGCGTTCGTGGTGGCGCGAGACCCGCGCCAGGATGGCCGGCTGCCAGGCCCAGTTCTCCATGATCTGTGAGACCGCCTCGGGGAAATCGTCCTCCAGGGCCTCCATCGAGGTGCCAGCGTAGGCGTTGGTGCCGAGCACCTCGTGAAGCACGTGCCCGAACTCATGGAAGAGCATGACCACGTCGTCGTGGCGCAGCAGGGCCGGGCTGCCGGGCTGCGAACGGGGAACGTTGGCGATGATGGCCGAGATGCCGCCTTCGCGCACGCCGTCTGACCCGCGTCGCGGGTAGCGAACGGGCCAGGCCATGGCGTGCCCGAACTTGCCTGGTCGCGGATGGAGATCGGCGTAGAACCAACCGAGCCGCGTTCCGGACTGCCGGTCGTGGACCTCGAAGAGGCGAACGTCCGGGTGCCAGGCCCTGGATTCCTCGACCTCGAAGAACGTGAGGCCGAAGACGTCGCCACACAGGTCAAGCAGCCCACCGAAGACCGCTTCCAGCGTCAGGTAGCCTGAGACCTCGTCGGCGTCGACGCCGTGCTCCTGTGACCGGATCTGCTTGTCGTAGTAGGGCACGTCCCACGTGCGGAGGTCCGTCGCGCCGGTCTCTGTCGCCAGGCGGCGGGACATGCCCGCATAGTCGCCCGTGGCCAGGTCCTGCAGCGGCCCGAAGATGCCCGCGTGAAAGGCGGCCACGCGCTCCGGTGTGTGTGCCATCTTGGGCTCGATCCGGTAGTGCGCCCAGGATGGGTAGCCCAGGACGGCTGCCTGGCGACGGCGCAGCTCAAGGGCTTCTTCGAGGAGCGGCCGATTGACCTCGACCGCCCGGCTGGTCATCTTCCGCGCCAAGGCCTCGCGAAGGTCGCGACGTGGCGAGCCCTCCATGAAGGGGTAGTAGTCGGGGTAGTCGAGGCTGACCCGGTAGGTGCCCTGCTCCGTGCCTGGAGCGAGGCCAGCCACGTAACTGTCCGGCATGCCGATCAGGTCCTCGCGCGTGAGATCCAGACCGTCGCTCCATTCGTCGACATTGCGCTCGAAGGCCGCCTCGACGGCCACGATCCGGGCGGTGATCTCCCGGATCTCCGCGCGGGCGGCCGGCGCCAGGTCGTGGCCGGCGCGCCGGAGGTCGCGTTGCCAGTGCTCGAGCAAGCGACGCTCCTCGCGCTCGAGGCGGGCCGCGTCTCCGGTCGTGGCGTAGTGGCTCACGGCCGTCGCGACGTCATCGCGAAGCGGCAGGGAGCGGCGCCAGGTGGTCATCCGCTCGTCGGCCGCCTGCGCAGCCGATCGGACGGCCTCGTCCGGATGGACGCGGACCATGAACGCGGTCCGACCGTGCGCCACCCATAGGTCGCCCAGGGCACGATCGAGTCGGCCGATCACGTTCGAGAAGGTGGCCGATTCGTCGCCTACCGTCGCACAGGCCAGGGCGACCATGGCGTCGGCGTCGGCCAGAGCGGCTTCGGACATCGATGCGACCTGCTCCGGGCTCGACAGGCCGTGGTCGAAGAGGTCGTCCGGCCACGAGGCGTCGGCTCCGGGTTCGCGCAGGTCGGACATCGTCATCTCCAGGCTCGGGCTCGGTCGTCGCGCCTCGCCCCCGGCTTCCTGTACGCGACGCGGGTGGTTCCGAATGCTAGTCGGCCGAGCGGCTTCTCGCCGCCCCGCGGTCGCGCAGGCGGGGCCGCCCGCGATCAGTCGAGATCGCCGCGCAGCTGGCCAACGCCGCGGGCGATCGGCTCGCGGGCGTCGTCGGGCGGCCACGGTGCCAGGATGACCGCCTGCTCGAACTCAAGCTGGCCTTCGTACACGCGTTGGGCGAGATCCACGACCTGGCGCACCTCGTCGGCCTGGGCGGCCACGTCGGCGTGATCGAAGACCGGGCCGTGGCCAGGCACGTAGCGAGCGGCGGCGAGCGCCAGCAGCGCATCGTCGGTTGCCGGCCAGTCGATGGGGTATGCATCGCCGAAGTCGGGCGGGCTGCCGCCCTCGATCAAGTCGCCGGCGAAGACGACATCAGTACCGGGGACCAGGACGACGATGTCGTGGTCGGTATGGCCACGGCCAAGGAAACGCAGCTCGACGGTCCGCCCGCCGAGGTCGATGGTCGTCGTGTCGGCGAACGTCTGGTCTGGCGGGTCGGCCACGAAGGCGGCCATCTCGCCGGCGAGATCGGGGTCCGACTCGACCGCGGTCGATCGCTGGTCGTCGATCGTTCGCGCCAGGAATGCGGGGGCACCCTCGTGGCCCCAGATGACCGTCGGGCGGAAGGCGCGATTGCCGAAGCAGTGGTCCCAGTGGGCGTGGGTGTTGACGACCACGGTCGGAGGCCGAGGTGTGATCACGCGAACGTCGGCCAGGATCTCTCGTGCGTGAACCTCCGAGGCTCGAGAGTCCACCACCAGGACGCCGGTCTCGCCGACGACGACGCCGATGTTCTGGTCGAGGAACGGATAGCGCCGGACGAAGACGCCGTCGGCGACCTCGACCCAGCCGATCTTCACGGACAACGTGGGCTCCTCCCCTAGGTGGCTGATGGCACGAAGGACTCCAGCGGCCGGTCGGTATCGGCCAGGGCGGAAGGGTCGATCTGGACGCTCGATTCGATCAGCTTGGCGATGGTCGGCGACACGCCCGGCACGCGGGCGTTGAGCCCTGCGACCACCCTCTGACCGTCGAGCCAGAAGGCGCAGAACGAACCGGATGCCGGCTCGCCACGGAAGAGCAGCCGGTCCCAATGGGAGGGGTGGCCGACATACTCCATGTCGAAGTCGTACTGGTCCGAGTAGAAGTACGGCGCTTTGCGGTACGGCGTGCCGGCGTCGAGCATCGACTTGGCGACCGCGATGCCGTGCCGGCGGGCGGTGTCCCAGTGTTCGACCCGCACACGCGCATCGAGGAGCGGATGCCAGGCGGCGGCGAGGTCCCCGATGGCGAAGACGTCCGGCTCGGACGTGCGCAGGAACTCGTCGACCTCGACCCCATCGGAGACGGTCAGGCCGGCCGCTCGGGCCAGCTCGTCACGGGGTCGAGCGCCGACCCCAGCCACGATGACCGTGGCCGCTACGAGCGATCCGTCCGCCAGGCGGAGGCCGGCAGCCGCACCCTGGCCGACCACGGCCTCGACCTTCGCGTCGGGCACGATGTGCACGCCGTGCTCCTGATGGAGGTCCCGATAGATGGTCCCGATCTCGGGCCCGAGCACCCTTTCCAGCGGCAGCGAGCCGCTCATGATCATGGTCACGTCGACATCGAGCTGCCGGAGCGAGGCGGCGACCTCGGCCCCGATCCAGCCGCCCCCGATGACGGCCACCGCCCCTGCCTCCAGGGCCGCGGCCCGGATGGTGTCGGCATCGTCGAAGGTCCGCAGGGTCAGGACACCAGGCAGGTCTGCGCCAGGCACGGTCAGTGGCCGCGCCTCGCTGCCGGTGGCCAGCAGCAAGCGCCAGAAGCCGAAGGTCTGCCCATCGGCGGTCTCGACCTCGCGACTTCGAAGGTCGAGCGCCGTTGCCTTGGTGCCGGTCAGGACCTCGGTCCGGTCGGCAACCCAGGCCTCGGCAGACTTGACCCGGGCATCGTCACGTCCCTTCGTACCGCGCAGGTAGTCCTTCGAAAGGGGCGGCCGCTCGTAGGGCTGCTCGTCCTCCTCTGCGAGCATCACGATCCGGCCGTCGAAGCCCTCCTTGCGCAGGTTGACGGCTGCCCGGGCGGCCCCCAGGCCGGCGCCGACGATGACGATGGTCCGCTCGCTCATGCCACCTCCGCTCACCGACGCACGTCCACTGCCGACCTCTCCGCGAAGGGTACGACCCACGGGCCGCGGGTGTGGGCTGTCACGCTTGGCTGGCGCGGGTCGGCGGTCGTCGTCCGCGGCGCAACGGCGCATACTGGCGTCGACGAGCCATGCCAGCCCTGCTTTCGTGGGTCCTGCTGCTGGGCGGGATCGCGACCACGGTCGCGGCCGCAGCGCTCTCGGCTGAGGTGGAGTTCGAAGCCGCGATCGCCCTGGGCGGGCTGCTGGCGACGCTCGTGGGCGCCGTCGGACTGCTCCTCTCGCGGGTGGCCGGTGACGCGCCACGGGATCTGCGGCCGCCGGGGGCGACGAGCCGCGTCAACCTGCCGACCGGCCCAGCGCCGGCATCGATCCGAGGTCGGCGATCGGGTCGGGGGCGCGCCCGCGAGCCGGGGCGTGGGTCGGCCAGCGAACGACCGAATACGGTGGCCATCCCGACCGGCCCGACGCGGGCGGGTCCTTCACGCATACCGGTGCTCCTCGCCGCCCTCGGCGCCGGCGCCGCCTGGAGCCTGACGATGACGGAGGGGTCGACCGGGCCGCTCGACATCCTGGTGGGCATCCTCTTCCTTATCACGCCGCTCGCGATCGTCGCTGCCATCGCCACGCGTCTGGTGGGCGGGCGTGCCTGGGGCCCGGCCGTAGCGTGGACCACGGCCGGCTTGGGCGCCTTCGTCGGCAGCGTCGTGGCCGATCTGGCCCTCGGCCTGGCGAGCTGACGCCCGCACCCGACGGACGATCGGTCCTCGGCCGACGCCGCGCCGTGCGTACTACACTCGGGGCCGCGACACCGACCGACAGACGCCAACTCGGAGGGACTCGGATGCCAAGGATCGTTCGCGGGGCCCTGCTCCAGGCCAGCTGGACCGGCGACAAGGAGTCGATGATCCAGAAGCACGAGGCGCACGCTCACGAGGCAGCGAAGCAAGGTGCCCAGGTCTTCTGCATGCAGGAACTCTTCTACGGTCCGTACTTCTGCCAGGTCCAGGACGCCGAGTATTACGCCTACACCGAGCACATCCCTGACGGCCCGACGACGAAGCGGATGCAGGATCTGGCCAAATCGACCGGCATGGTCCTCGTCGTCCCGATGTACGAAGAGGACGAGCACGCCTCTGGCATCTACTACAACACGGCTGCGGTCATCGATGCCGACGGTACGTACCTGGGCAAGTACCGCAAGACACACATCCCTCACGTCAAGGGCTTCTGGGAGAAGTTCTACTTCCGGCCCGGCAACACGGGCTACCCCGTCTTCGAGACCGCGGTCGGGAAGGTCGGCGTCTACATCTGTTATGACCGCCACTTTCCAGAGGGCGCGCGGGCGCTCGGCCTGAACGGCGCCGAGATGGTCTTCATCCCGAGCGCCACGTCACGCGGCCTGTCGGAGTACCTCTGGCGCATCGAGCAGGTCAGCCACGCCGTTGCCAATGGCTACTTCGTGGGCACCATCAACCGCGTCGGCATCGAGCCCCTGGGGGACGACGACTTCTACGGCCAGAGCTACTTCTGCGATCCGCGCGGCCAGTTCATCGGCGCCGTCGGCGACGCCCATGAAGAGGAGCTGCTGGTCCGCGACATGGACCTCGACAAGATCACGGAGGTCCGACAGACCTGGCAGTTCTATCGCGACCGCCGGCCCGACGCTTATGGGGACCTCGTCCGACCCTAGGTCATCCTGGACCCACCGGACCGGAGGTCGCCCATGGACTTCGGATTCACGCTCAAGCCCGCCCACACCATCGAGCGCACGTTGGCGCTGACTCGGCAGGCGGAAGCTGCGGGCTTCCGCTACGGCTGGCTCTTCGACTCGCATGTCCTGTGGCGGGACCCGTATCCGTTGCTGACGCTCATGGCCGGCGCCACGACCACGATGCGCCTGGGGACATGCGTCACCAACCCGGCCACGCGGGAGCCGAGCGTGACCGCTTCGACGCTGGCCGTGCTCGACGAGATCAGCGGCGGCCGCATGGACCTGGGCATCGGCCGGGGCGACTCCGCACGGCGCGTGCTCGGCAAGCCTCCGACGACGATGGCCACGCTCGAGGAAGCCATCCTGGTCATCAAGGGACTGGTCGAGGGACGGACCGTGACCTACGAGGGCACGGAGCTGACGCTGCCCTGGACGGGCCGCTGGACGCTGCCCATCTGGGTCGCGGGATACGGGCCGATGGCGCTCAAGATGGCGGGTCGCATCGCCGACGGGATCATCCTCCAGCTCGCCGATCCGGACCTCATCCGCTGGTTCGTCGGTCAGCTGCGAGATGCGGCCACGGAGGCGGGCCGTGATCGCGCGTCGCTCAAGGTCCAGGCGGCGGCTCCCGCCCACATCGGGCCGCGCGAGCTCGGGCGGCAGCGGACGAACTGGTTCCCGGCCCTCGTCTCGAATCATGTCCTGGATCTCGTCAACAAGTACCCCCGTGAGCAGTTGCCGGCGTCGCTCACGGGCTACGTACAGGATCGTGCCGGCTACGACTACCTGCACCACGCCGAGGTCGGCTCGAGCAACGCCGCCTTCGTGGGCGACGAGGTGACTGACCGCTTCTGCGTCCTCGGCGAGGCGGGCGAGCACATCGCCAAGCTCCGTGAGCTGGCCGACGCCGGTGTCGACCAGTTCAACGTCTACCTCATGACCGGCGACGAGGAGACCCAGCTCGAGGCCTACGGGCGAGATGTCATCCCCGCCCTCAAGAACGTGGCTGCGACGCGCTAACGGAAGTCGACCTCGACGGGTCATCGTCGCCCAGGAGGCCGTCGCGGAGGCAGTGTGCTCCCCAGCTGGCCGATCGACGACCGAACGGTCTGACCAGCCAGGGCTTGGCACGACAGATTCGGCGTCCATCGATGCCCCGCGTCAACGGTCCTTCGATGTCTAGGCCTATCGGGCGGGCTGCGGTGGTGCGGTCGGGAACAGTCGCGAGCGGCCCGTAGGCCGGTCGTCCGTCTGGACGCTGGGACCCCATGCTGCGCCAAACTCCACGAGCCGAACGAACTCCTGCCCCCGACTGGAGGTAACGCCATGGCTGAACGACTGCGACAGCGCGCCGTAGGGCCGCGCGACCCCTGGTTCGATCTCGAAGGCAAGACCGCCCGCCGAGGACGCCGGACCCGGATGATCGTGGAGCTGGTCGCATTCGCCGTCTGCCTGTCCGCCCTCTGGATCGCCATCTTCATCCGGCTGTACGGCTGATCCTGCCCGTCGGCGTCTTCTCGCCGCCGACGGTCAGCGTCGGGGTTCCCTGGCACACCCCTAAGGCGTGGGGTGTCGCCCATCCGCCGCCGGCTATCCTGTCGATGTCGAGTGGAACGACCGGCAGGAGAGGGACCGATGCGCACGCTGATCACCAACGGCACCGTGGTCAATGCGGCTGGCTCGTACCAGGCGCACGTGCTCATCGATGGCGAGACGATCGCCGCCGTGGGAGCCGTGACGCCGGGCGG
>JBEVDC010000102.1:0-9620 GCA_040514195.1 Candidatus Limnocylindrales bacterium
CATCTTGCGGTCGCGCCGCAGATCGGCGATCTGCTCATCATGACCGTCGATCCGCAGGAACTGATAGGCATCGTACGCGCGTCCCTGACCCGAGGCTTCACCGACAGCGAGTGCAAGACGTACGTGATCGAGCCTTGCCCCACCTTGGAGGAGATGCGGAGTCCCTGATCCGGGCCGCTTACCGACGGATCATCGGAGCCGAGGCTGGACTCCGCTCCGTGCACGGGAGGCTCGCGGACCGGCCGGGGTGTCGCTAGTGGCTCGATCACGCTTACAACCGATTGCACAGCGCAATCAGAACCGCGCGGATGTGCCGCGTAAGGAAAGGAAGCGATCATGGCTAAGCTCGTGTCCGGAATGAATCAGTGAAGGTCGTCCTGTTCGACCGGCACCGGCTCCTCATCCAGTCGCTCGGGGACGAGTTGACCGCCGCGACTCCGGAGGCGATCCAGCAGATCGTCGCCCTGATCGTGGAGCCCGTCGAGACGGCCGACCGTCAGGTTGTCGGCTGGTTGCCGACCGGACCGACGAAGCCTTGAAGTTGGAGCCCCCGGGCGGACTCGAACCGCCGACGCAGGCCTTAGGACGGCCTCGCTCTGTCCACTGAGCTACGGGGGCGCGGGCTCCATCCTACCGCGACGCGTCGCGGGGGCGGGCGTGAACCGCCTCAGCCAGCCGTCGTCGGCTCAGACACAAGCCTCAGCCGCCGCCCGACGACGATCGCTAGTGCGGCCGGGATCGCCAGCCAGACATCCAGCAAGACGACGAGCACGAGCCCGACGAGCAGCCATCGCCCGTACTCGTCGAACGGGCCGAGCGCGGCCATGCGCGTCTCGAGACTCGTGAGGCGGACTTCGAGGTCGCGCAGCCCATCGGCAACCTTGCCGGTGCCGTCGGACGCCGCCGTGATCGCGGGCGCGATGGTCGTCAGGTCCCCTGAGAGACCTCGAGTCTGCTCCGCGATGCCGCGTACCTGGACGCCCATGCCGGCGAATGGTTGAAGGCCAAGGATCTGGACATCGAGCCGGCCCGCCAGATCGTCGGCAGTGGTCGAGATCTGGTCGGCCAGTGCGGACAATCTGCCGGCTGCCGTCGTCACCTGGTCGAGGCCCGGCCGCGCCCGGTCGAGCGTCTCGGCGAGGGTGCCGACGAGCCCGGTCATGGTCCCGACCGCCGAGACCAACTCCATCCGCTGGGCCTCGACGCGGGCCGTCACATCGTCGATGCGCATCGCGGCGACGACACCGGCCACGGCCACGGTCACGGCCAGGATCAGCCCGACGACGCCGTAGGCGATGAGCGCCAGGCCGAGCCGTCGGCCTGACTCACCCGGGAACAGCGGCTCGGTCACGGATGGCAGCGTAGCCCATCTCCCGGGTGGCCGGCCGGCCCGACCTACAATGCCGAACGATGCACGACCGAGCCACGATCACGTTCCTGACACGCCATGGGTGCGGCCTCTGCGACCGCGCGCGGGTCGACCTCCAGGCGCTCCTCGAGGAGCGCGCACGTGCCGGTCGCACGGGCGCCATCGTCCGCCAGGTGGACATCGCCAGCGATGCCGCGCTCGAGCACCGCAACCTCGATCGCATCCCGGTCCTCGTGGTCGGTGACGAGGAACTCCCGCTGGCGACGAGCGTCCGGGCGATGCGGACCTTCCTCGAGCGGACGCTCGACGGACGTCTGGCCTGACCCGCGGACGATGCCCGACCTGACCCTCCTGGCGGCCTTCGTGGCCGGCATCATCAGCTTCCTCTCGCCCTGTGTGCTGCCGGTCGTGCCGGCCTACCTCGGACAGCTCGGGGTGGTGGCCGTGGCCGGCTTCGCGGCCGCTTCGCCCGGAACGTCAGGCTATGCGGTGCCGACGGCGGGGCCGGGCGGCATGCTCGCCACGACCGCGGGACCCATCGTCGCCGAGCCGAGCCTGACGCGGCGGCGCTGGCAGGCGATGCGGGCGGCGATCGCCTTCTGCCTGGGCTTCGGCGCGGTCTTCACGTTGCTCGGCGTGACCGTTTACGTGGGCGGGTCGCTGGGTATCCCCCTCCCCTCGCTCCGCCTCATCGGCGGCGTGGTCCTCATCGTCCTGGGCCTGAACATGATGGGCGTGATCCGGATCGACGCGCTGTGGCGCTCCTGGCGGCCGCTCGAGCGGACGGTCGCCCCGTCGCAGCCGGGCAAACGGCTGGGTGCGGGGCTTCTCGGCGCCTTCAGCCTTGGTGCCATCTTTGCTGTCGGCTGGACGCCCTGCATCGGGCCGACCCTGGGCGCCATCCTGGGACTGGCTGCCCTTGGCCCCAGCGTCCAGGCCATCGGGCTGTTCGTCGCCTACGCCATGGGGCTGGCGGTCCCCTTCCTCCTGCTGGCCTTGACCCTCGACCGGGCTCCAGCCCTCATCCGGCCGCTGGTCAGGCACGGCCGGGCGGTCGAGCTCGTCGGCGGCGGGCTGGTCGTGTTCATCGGCCTTGCCCTCGTCTTCGACTGGCTCGGCGCGTTCGCCCGCACGTTCTCGTTCCTCTGGCCGCAGGTCTGACGCGGTGACCGAACCGGCGGACCGGCCGCGTTCGCGGGCCGGCCTCATCGGGCCGTTCAGCGCCCGACAGATCGGCGTCTTCCTGGTCAGCCTCCTCGTCGCCGGCGCCCTGCTGGCCTTCGTCACTGCGCCGATCACACCCCCGGGCACGCCGCCGCCCTCGCCCGGAGCGACCTTCTTCATCATCGGGACACCGACCGAGGGGCTCATACCCGGCGAACTGGCGCCCGAGCTCGAGGGCAAGGTGGACGGCGTGACGGTCGGTCTGCATGACCTCGACGGGCGGCCCATTCGCCTCGCCGATGTGCGCGGCCGACCGGTTTGGCTGACGTTCTTCGCCACCTGGTGCCCGCCCTGCCAGCAGGAGACGCCGGTCCTGCGCCAGGCCTACGAGGCGCACCGGGACCAGGGCCTGAAGCTCATCGCGGTCAGCGTCCAGGAGACGACACCGGACGACGTCCGCGCCTACGCCGAGACGTACGGACTCACGTACGACATCGGCTTCGATGCCACGTCGGCGGTCTTCCGCGCCTACCAGGCCTACGGCCTGCCGACCCACCTGTTCATCGACCGCGAGGGCGTCATCCGCAACGTCTGGCGAGGCCCGTTGACGACGGCCATGGCCGAACAGCTTCTGGCACCGCTGCTGACCGACCAGCCCGCCTCGCCGAGCACCACGCCGACGCCATGAGGCCGGGCCGCATGCGTGCGCTCTTCGATCGGCTGCTCGCCCTGTTGCCGCGCGGCGCCATCCTGCTCTCCGCGCTGACCTTCACGAGCTACGTGATGGGCCTGCTGCGCGATCGGACCTTCGCGCGCACCTTCGGCGCGGGCATCGAACTCGATGCCTACAACGCCGCGCTCATCGTGCCCGAGCTCGTCCTCGATGTGCTCGTCATCGCAGGCCTGTCGGCCGCCTTCGTGCCCGTCTTCAGCCGGTCGCGGCACGAGCAGACCGAGGGCGCCACGGAGTTCAGCCGGACCGTGCTGACCGTGGCCATCCTGCTGATGGCCGTCGCCGACGTGATCCTCTTCATCATCGCGCCACTGACGGCGGAGTGGGTCGTACCGGGCTTTGATGCGGCCGAGCGCGAGCTGTACGTGCAGCTCTTCCGCATCATGCTCATCACGGCCCTCATCTTCGCCGCCTCCTTCGCCCTCGGCGAGATGCTCGTCGCTCGGCAACGCTTCCTGGGCTACGGCCTGGCGCCGGTGCTCTACAACCTGGGCATCGTGCTCGGGACGATCGTCCTGAGCCCCGTCTTAGGCATCTACGGTGCGGCCGTCGGGACGGTCATCGGGGCGCTCCTCCACCTGAGCGTACGGAGCCTCGACATCCGGCGCACGGACTTCCGCTTCCGTCCCCGCCTGGCGGTCCGGAGCAGGACCTTCGTCGAGTACGTCAAGCTCTCCATCCCCAAGGCCATCAGCCAGCCCATCGAGCCGCTCGTCTTCCTGTACTTCACGGCCGTCGCCTCGACGTTCGTGGCGGGCAGCGTGAGCGCCGTCAGCTTCGCCCGCAACTTCCAGAGCGTGCCCGTCAGCCTCATCGGCGTGGCCTTCTCGGTGGCGGCCTTTCCGGTCCTCTCGGCGGCCTATGCCGCCGGCGATCGCGCCAGGTTCGCCGACCTCGTGCGCACGAACCTGCTGACCATCACGGTCCTGACCGTCGGTGCCGGCGTGGCGCTCGCCGTCGTCGCCGAGCTGGCCATCTCCGTGCTCCTCGGCGGCGAGGCTTTCGACGCCGAGGACGTTGCGCGAACGACACTCCTGCTGGGCGCGTTCGCCATCTCGGTACCGCTGGAGAGCGCGACGCACCTGTTGGCCAGGGCGATCTACGCCACCCACAACACGATCCTGCCGGTCCTCGCGTCGATCGTCGGGCTCGTGACCACGATCGTGACCGCCAACCTGCTGGCCGCGCCGGTCGGCCTCGTCGCGCTACCCCTCGCCTTCGCGGCCGGCATGGCGGCGAAGGTATTGGTGCTGGGCGTAACGGTGACGGTCCGGACGCGTGGGATGACGCCCGTTCTGACCGGGACACTCGAAAGGCCAGCCTGATCGCGCACGGGCAACGTCAGCGCCCAGTGACGGTGGCTCGGGCAGGGTTGCTCAGGGCGGCGGTGTCACAGCCAGAGGGACGCCACCGGTCGACGTCGTGGGCACCACGGCCAGGTAGAGCCCGTCGCGATCCGGGTAGCGACCCTCCGGCCGCCTCCAGACCAGGAAGTTCCGGCGCATCTCCGCCGCGTCCTGGTAGACGCCGGGCTTGTCCGAGGCGCCCCAGATGCTGGAGATGCGTGGATACCAGGGGTCGAAGATGTAGGTGCCGGTGACGGTCGCATCGCCGAAGACGGTGGGATCCGCATTGGCCCGGTAGCCCGTCATGACCCAGGTGTGGGCGCCTCGCCAGGCGATGAGGATGACCGGCTTGCCCGTAGAGCTCAGCGCCCTGGCGGCGTCGACGAGGGCATCGCCTCGCCGCTCATAGGCGCGCAGCTCGTAGCCGGTCGCTCCGTATGCCTCGAGCGCCTGGGCGATCGCCCCGGGCCCCCAGCCCCCGTTCTTGCTGTCGCGTCGGCTCTCCCATTCCTTGATGCGCTCCGCGATGCGCCGTTGCGAGCGCTCCTCGTTGTCGGACAGGCCGAGGATGGCGAGCGCGATCTGGACGCCGGCTGGCGCGCACCAATCCTTGCGCTGCTGCGAGATGAAATCCGACTTGGGGTTCGCCGCCAGGCGCACATCGACCCGCTCGCGGACGGGCATCGGACTGGCCGTCGCCGTCGGGATGGCCGTGGCGCCGGGGCTCGAGGGCATGGCGGTAGCAGCCGGCGATGGCGTGGCCGACGGCACCGGCCGGGGTGTGACCTGGATGGTTGCCACCGTGGGTCGGTCGGGCGGCGGATCGATGATCAAGTCGATGCGATGGAGCAGGCGCTCGAAGCGGTCGCCGGCCCCGAGCGCGTTCGTCCAGACCGCGCCCGCTGTCAGCGGCACGGCCACCAGCATGGCCACCAGGACGAGCAGTGCGCCCCGCTTGAGCAGCCTTCGTCGCCGAGTCATCGCCTCTCCACCGCCACTGGGCTCCCGGACCCATGGCGTTCGCGGCGGATGATGACACAGGCCGGGCGATGACCCGATCCCGGGTCGATGACGGCCCGGCCCGAGCTAGACGATCGGCTCGAAGCGGTAACGATCGCCGCGGTCGGCCTCGAATCGGCCGATCGGCTGGCGCGGCTCGTGCGAAAGGACGATGGTCCAGCCCTCATCGACTGCCTGGCGGAAGATGGTCGCCTTGACCTCTACGCTCGTGAGGGGGAAGTCGTCGAAGCTCGGCACCCAGCGCGGATTGCCGCTCCACGGGCGCATGCACAGGTCGCCGAAGAAGCCCACTACTCGATCCCGGCCGCGCACCACGACCGCCTGGTGGCCGCCCGTGTGCCCACCGGTCGGGACGACCTCGACGCCCGGGACGAGCGTCTCACTACCATCGGCGGCGCCGGCAAGGCCGGCCGGCTCGAGGAGGCGAAGCTCGGCCTGCTCGTACGAAGCCACGAGTCGTGGGTTATCGCCCAGGGCGAAGGTCCATTCGTCCTTCTGGGCCACGATGCGCGCCCGTGGGAAGGCCGGCTGGCCGTTGCTGGTGAGGAAGCCGCCCGCATGATCCCAATGCAGATGGCTGACGGCGACACAATCGATGGTCTCGGGCTCGAAGCCTGCCTCGCGAAGTGCGGGCACGATGGGCGGACCCTTGACGCCACGCTGTGCGCTTCGCCGTTCGTCGAGCCGCTCGCCGACACCGGTCTCGACCAGAACGCGTCCTGACGGCGTCTCCACGAGCAGGCAGTTGAGCGCCTGGGTCAGCGTGTTGTCGGCGTTGAGCTCGTCGGCCACCAGCGGCTCCCAGATGACTCGTGGCACTGGCCCGAAGACGGTTCCGGCATCTGAGGTGAACCAACCGGCCTGGACGAGCGCGACTCGCACGCCGCCACCCAGGTCCGTCTGCCAGTCGACGCGTGCGAAGTCAGGCATCGACTGCTGCCGGCCTACGGGTCGCGGCTACGAGCCCGCCGGGCGGTCGGCGTCCCGCGCGGCGCTCGCGCCGCCCGGGCCGCCCTTGACCGCGCGACGATCCTGCTCGAAGTCCCGATAGAAGGCCGACGCGGTGGGCGTCGACTGGCCTTGGTACTTCGAGCCCAGCTCCTTCGAGCCGTAGGGCCGCTCGACCGGCGAGGTCATCCGGAAGAAGCTGATCTGGCCGATCTTCATCCCGAAGTAGAGCGCGATCGGCAGGTTGGCCACATTCGACAGTTCGAGCGTCAGGTTGCCCCTCCAGCCCGGGTCGACGTACCCGGCGGTGGAGTGGATGAGGAGCCCCAGGCGCCCCAACGACGACTTGCCCTCCAAGCGCGACACGAGGTCGTCGGGCAGCTCCACCCACTCGAGCGTCTGCCCGAGCACGAACTCGCCCGGATGGAGGATGAAGGCCTCGTCGTCCTCCACGGCGACCAGCTCGGTCAGGTCGGGCTGCTGGGTGCGGACATCGATGTATGGATAGCGGTTGTTGCGGAAGACGCGGAACTCGCGATCGAGATGGAGGTCGACCGACGATGGCTGCAGGCACTGCTCGTCGTATGGGTCGATGCGGACGCGGCCGGCCTCGATGGCGGCGCGGATGTCGCGATCGGAGAGGACGGCCATCGGACTCTCGGTTCAGCCTCGCTTGTGGGGGACGACGCGGTCGGATGGGGTCTCGCCAGGCGTGGACCGCTCCTCGAGCAGGGTATCGACCTCGCGCTTGAGTTGCTCGATGTCCTCGTAGCTCTGATAGACCGAGGCGAACCGGATGTAGGCGATCTGGTCGAGCGCCCTGAGGCGGTCCATGGCCAGCTCGCCGATCCGACTGGACGGGATCTCCGAGGTGCCAGAGGCGCGCAGGGCGGCTTCGATCGCGTCGGCCGCTGCCTCGGCGGCGTCGGGCGGCACGGGTCGCCGGGTAAGCGCCTTGGCCAGACCCGATGCGAGCTTGTCGTGGTCGAACTCGACGCGGCTGCCGTCGCGCTTGACGACGGTCAGCCGGGCGGCCTCGATGCGTTCGAAGGTCGTGAAGCGCGACTCGCAGGCCACGCACTCGCGGCGGCGCCGGATGGTCGAACCCTCATCCTGGTCGCGCGAGTCGATGACGCGGGTCTCCGCCTCGCCGCAGGTCGGGCAGCGCATGATCCAGTCCGGGCCTCCATGGGGCGGGACCACAAGGGCTTGTGGTCTCGCGGTCAGCGTACCACCAGATGCGGGATGCTCGGAGCTCGGAACTAGGCTCCCGAGCCGTTCCGGCGCCGCGCCGCCTCGGCGCGACTGACGACCGTGGCCACGTGATCCTGGAATGACTGACGCGCATGGAGGAGATTGAGGTAGCCGCGCTTGATAGCGGTCTGGGCTTCGAGCTCCCGTTGGCGGCTCGAGCCGGTGACGACGAGCTGTGTCCCGAAATCGATGGTCTCGACCGCGCGAGCCAGTCGATCGAGGTCCTGGGCCATGTCGCCGACGACGGCCGTGAATCCGATGGGCAGCTGCCAGGTGGCGATGATCTCCCGCTCGTCTTCGAAGGTCGTGTGGGCCGAGGCCAGGGTCTCGCGCACCTCCTCGGCCGGGAGCTGGTGGTGGCGGACGGCGTCCACGCGACGCAGGAGGTCCTCGATGACCGGAGTCACGCGGCCGGCCAGCCCCGTGACCTCCCCCTGGAAGGCCTTCGAGGCCCTGACCACGGCGAGCGCCCGAGCCGCGCGGCGGGCCAGGAGCACGAGGACGAAGACGAGCAGCGCCAGGAGGACGAGCGGCAGGACGATGCCCAGCGTCATGCGCTCGTTCTCCTGCGCCTAGCCGCGGCGCGCGCGAACGGCGTCCGCCAGCCTCGGCACGACCTCGAAGAGATCGCCCACGATGACCAGGTCGGCGAAGTCGACGATCGGCGCATCCGGGTCGCGATTGATGGCCACGATGGTGCCGGACGTCTGCATGCCGACCTTGTGCTGGATGGCACCGCTCACGCCGGCCGCGATGTAGAGGGCGGGCTTGATGATCTTGCCCGTCTGTCCGACCTGCTGTGCGTACGGCAGCCAACCCGCATCGACGACGGCGCGCGTGCCCGCGACGGCGCCGTTGAAGGCGTCGGCCAGGTCCTCGATGACCCCGAAGCCATCCGGTCCGGCGACCCCTCGGCCGCCGGCCACGACGACCTGCGCGTCGTCGATCGAGGCCGCCGCTCCGGTCGCGGCGACGCGCTCCACGACCCGCACTCGGTCATCGACAGGGCCCGACGCGGCCCGCGTCTCGATCGTGCCGACGGAACCGGTCTCCCTGGCCGCGACGGCGCCCGGCCGGACGATGACGATGCCACCGCCGGAGGTGAAGGTGCTGCGCGTGATCAGGCGTCCGCCGAAGGCACTCATCTCGACCACCAGCTCGCCGTCCGACCATTCGACCGCGGCAGCATTGACGAGGACCGGCAGGTCGCGCTTCGCGGCCACGATGCCAGCCACGTCCTTGCCATCGGCCGAGGCAGGCACCAACAGGATCGTGGCCGCCGTCTGATCGAGGAGCTCGAGCAGTTGTCCGGCGATGACCGCGGCGGCAGGCGTGGCGCCATCCGTGTCGGCCTCGACCGCCAGCACGAGCGGCGCGTGGCGAGCGACATCCGCGGCTGCCGATGAGGCGTCGCGGCCGATACAGGCCACCGTCGCGCTGCCGCCGGCGGACTCGGCCAGCGCGGTGGCGAGCGAGGAAAGCTCGAGCGAGAGGCGGGTCGGCGTGCCACCCGCGACCTCGGCCAGGGCGAGGATCGTCGGGCCGGCCATCAGACGAGGCCTCGCGCCGCGAGGAAGTCGATGGTCGCGGCGACGGCCGCATCCGGATCGGTGCGCAGGACCGTGGCTCCGGCCCGCGGCGGAGGCGGCGAGGCTCCCAGCAGCCGGGTGGTGGACGCGGCCGCCCCGACGCGCCCTGCCTCGACACCAAGGTCGGCCAAGGAGCGGGTCACGACCTCCTTGGAACGCGCCGCCATGATGCCCCGGAGCGACGGGTAGCGCGGCTC
>JBEVDC010000121.1:0-11954 GCA_040514195.1 Candidatus Limnocylindrales bacterium
CTGGGTCGCGTCGCGACGGGTCACGGCAGTCCGCGCGACCCAGGCGACGCGTTGCCGCCGCGCGTGCTGCAGGCGTTCGCCGACGCCCTCGTGCCGAGGGCGCGGCCGGCCGATTGGACGGCCGCCCTGATGGACATCGGCGCGACCCTTTGCCGGCCGGTCCGACCCGACTGCAGCGCCTGCCCGTTCGTCGCGGAGTGCGCATTTGCGGCAGCCCGTTCGGACCCGGCGCCCGTTGGTGAGCGGGTGTCGAGAGGCCGACGCGCCGTCGAGCCAGCGACCCGCGCTCGAACCCGTCGCGCAGTCGAGCCAGCACCCCGCGTTCGAGCTCGTCGCGCGTCGGCGCCGGCGGCGCGGTACGAGACGTCGAACCGCTGGCTTCGCGGCCGGATCATGGCCCGCTTGAGTGCCGAGGCCAGCGACGCCTGGCAGGCCATCGAGGCGCCGCTCGGGTCACACGGGCCGGAGGCCGTCGCGGCGGCCCTCGAGGGCCTTCGGTCCGAGGGGCTGGCCGAGACCGACGGCACCGGCCGCTGGCGGCTGCCGGCCGATTGATCCCCACCCGCCAAGCCTGGGACCCATCGGCGGTAGCATGGCTACGCCGTGAGCACGCCGACCGCCGATGCCACCCTGCCCATCCCGCTGCCATCGGTCGATCCAATCCTGGCCCAGCCCGGCCTCGACCTTCCGGCGCTCGCCCGACACTGGCGCCCGATCGCTGCCCGGTCGCTGATGAGCGGAGAGGCGATGCGCGGCGCCGACCTCAAGGCGCAACGTCTCGGCGTCAGCGGGGAGCGGCTGATGGACGAGGCCGGCGCCGCTGTCGCGTCGGCCGTGCGCGCCCTGCTCGCGACGACCGAGCGGACCGACCACGGCCCTGTGCTCGTGCTGGCCGGACCGGGCAACAACGGCGGCGACGGCAGCGTCGCCGCGCGCTACCTGGCTGCCGCTGACGTGCGCGTGGCCTGCGTCCTGGTTGCCACCGAAGACGCGCCGACGACGGCCGACGCGCGCCGCGCCTGGGCACGTCTCGAAGGCACGACCGTGGAGCGGATCCACGCCGCGAACGAGCGCGATGTGCGTTTCCTGCTGGCAGGCATCGAGAAGGCCGCCTTGATCGTCGACGCGCTCCTTGGCAGCGGCATCAACGGCCCGCTCCGCGAGCCGATCCGAACCGCGGTCGATCTCATCATCCGCGGCCGGGCGGCGGGCGTGCCGGTGCTCTCCGTCGATACGCCGACGGCCGTCGACCTGACCGGCGGCCACGCTTCGGACCCGGTCGTGCGCGCGGACGTGACCGTCACCTTCCACCGACCCAAGCTGGGGCATGCGACGCGGACCGGCAGGGCGCTCGCCGGCCGCGTCCTGGTGGCGCCGATCGGCATCCCTGCCGCCGCGGACCCGGACGCCTGATCCGACTCGGACGCCGATGGACCGCACGCCGATGACCGGTCGAACCTTGCCGACCTGGCTGAAGGTGGTCATCGTCGGCGGAGGGGTGGTGCTGGTGGTCGGGCTGGTAGCGCTGGTCGGGCTCCTGGTGGCCCCCGTCGGCGACGCCATCCGGCAGGCGCCCGTCATCGTCATCGTGCTCGTGGTCGGGACCGTCCTCGTCCTCGCCACGACGATCCGGGCCGGGATGCGACGGCGCTGACGCGCGATCGGCCTCCCTAAGGTCCCGACGTCGACGCGCCATGGCCGCGCGCCGAGCGATCCTATGAGCGCTGACCGCGATTGAAGTCGAGCTTGCGCTCCCGGCCGTGGATGAGGCGGTCGATGTTGTCGGCGTGGGCCAGCCAGACGATGATCGCTCCAGCGATCCCGAAGACGAGCAGGGCGGGCGGGATGACGCCGGCCACCACCAACCCGAGCATGATCAGGGCGGCCGCGGCTGAACCGAGCAGCGAGCCGAGGGAAACGTACCGGCTGAGCCCGATGACGATGAGGAAGACGGGCGCCGCGAGCAGGACGACCAAGGGCGCGATGGCGAACATGGCGCCGATGCCGGTAGCCACGCCGCGACCGCCGTGGAATCCCAGAAAGACGGAGCGCCAGGCGCCGACGACTGCAGCCACACCCGTGAGCGCCAGGATCACGTCCGGCACCTGGAAGTACATCGCGATGAGGACCGGCACGGCACCCTTGCAGCCGTCGAAGAGGCCGACCGCGAGGCCCGCGCTCGGGCCCATCGCCCGCAAGGCGTTGGTGCCGCCCGTTCGGCCGCTGCCGACCTCTCGCGGATCGACGCCGCCGGTCACCTTGGCCACCAGGACGCCCGTGGGGATGGAGCCGATGAGGTACGCGCCCAGCAGGATCAAGGCATAGCCGAGCGGCTCACCGTCCATGCTTCGAGGATAACGCAACCGACCGTCGTTCCGGTCGAGCGCTGGTCCTCGGTCCGAAGCCTTGCGCGTGCCTCGGGGCGCCGCCGGTGACCGCGGAGGGCGCCGGCGCCGTACTGTTGCAGCGTGCCAAATCCGATCCGAGGTACCCGATGACCAGGTTCGTCGTCGACGCCACCGCCGTCCTGCACCTGGCGAGCATGGGGATCGAGGTCCCCAGCGAGCACGAGCTCCTCGCACCGACGCTCCTTCGTTCCCAGACGCTGTCGGCCCTCCACGAGGCTGTCCACCGCGGCGAGATCCCGGCCGATGTCGCGCACGACCGCCTCGCCCGGATCGGGCGGGTGCCGATCAGGCTCCTCGGCGACGCGGTGCTCCGGCGTCGGGCATGGGAGCTGGCGGACAAGCTCGGTTGGGCCTCGACCTTTGACGCCGAGTACGTCGCTCTCACGCAGCTCCAGGCAGACGCGTTCGTGACCCTGGACGCAGGACTGGCGCGCAGCGTCGAAGGCCTCGTCGCGACCGCGTCGATCGAGGCGCTGCGCTAGGAAGGCACGGCCGTCGAGCTCCCGTCGCATGACTCGGCTTGGCGCCGACGTGAGGGCCGAGCGTCATGCAGGCGTCATCGGATGGTGCGAGGCTAGATCCCATGCCAGCGGCTCCCCAGCGTCGAACGTTCCTGGCGGGCCTCGCGGCTGCGGGGCCCGCGCTCCTGATCCTGATCCTCGGCCGGCTCGTCAGCGACCGGCCGGGCCTCATCGAGATCGTCTCCGATGGCTTCAGCCGCTACCTGCCGCTGGATGTCTTCGAGTTCATGGTCTCGACCCTCGGCCCGCTGGCCAAGGGGCTGCTGTCCCTCGGCATCGCGGCCGGCATCGTCCTCGCCGGCGGCCTCCTTGGCGCCCTCGCGCTGAGCGTCACCCGGCGCCTGGGTCCAATCTTGGCCACGGTCGCGATCGGCCTCGGCGCCATCATCGTCGTCGAGCTGATCGTCTTGCCTGTCTTCGGTGCCGGCATCCTCGGATCAGCCCTGGTCTCGGATGCGACCGCGCTCCACGGGCCGATCGTCGCTGCCGCGGTCGTCTTCGCGAGCCTTCTCGTCGGCCTGCGCGAAACGTGGTTGGCCGTCGAGGCCGCCGAGCCGCTCCCCGACGCCATGGCCGACGCGCCTGAGACACAGTGGCTCTCCGACGAGCGTCCCGCCATCCGTCAAGGCCGTGCGCCCGGCGAGGTCTCGCGACGTGGCTTCATCGGCCGCAGCCTGCTCGTGGTCGGTGGCGCGGCGTTCGCGGGCTCCTTCCTGTCGCTGATCTCACAGGTCATCGCCGGCGGCCGGAGTGGAGGTGGGTCGGTCGCGACGGCCGCGGATCCGGGCGGCTTCGGGCCGACGCCCGCGCAGACCCCGGTGGCCGATTTCTACACCGTGAACAAGAACCTCGGCCCGACCCTGGTCGACGGCGCGAGCTGGGCGCTGGTCGTCGACGGCCTGGTCGATCGACCGGCGCGCATCGGCCTGGCCGAGCTCCAGGGTTTGCCGTACCAGGAGTCGTATCGCACGCTGGAGTGCATCTCGACCGACATCGTCCGCGGCGATCACCTCATCGGCAACCAGAAGTGGCGGGGCGTGCGCGTCTCCGACCTGCTCGATCGGGTCGGGGCCAGGCCGGAGGCGAGCTGGATCCTGTGGGAGGCCGACGACGGCTTCACCGAGTCGCTGGCCATGGACGTCGCCCGCCATCCCGACACCTGGATCGCCTACCTGATGGGCGACCAGCCGCTGACGCCAGAGCACGGCTACCCTGCCCGTGTCCTGATCCCGGGTCGATTCGGCATGAAACAGCCGAAATGGGTCCGCCGGATGCAGATCGCCGACCACGACGAGGCCGGCTACTGGGTGCAGCGCGGCTGGGACAAGGAGGCGGTCGTCCGGACGATGTCCCGCATCGACTGGCCGACGGACCACGCCTCGGTCGCGGCCGCGGCGCCGTTCACGGTCTACGGCATCGCCTTCGCAGGTGATCGGGGCACCGCTCGCGTCGAGGTCAGTGGCGACGGTGGCACGAGCTGGGTCGACGCCGAGCTCGAGGACGCGGTCGTCCCACCGCTCGGCGAACTGACCTGGCTTCGCTGGCGGGCAGCCCTGACGGCGGCGGCCGCCGGGAGCATGGAGCTCGTCGCCCGCGCTACGGACGGCGACGGTGCCACCCAATCTGGCGAGCAGACGCCCGCGCTCCCCTCCGGCTCGACGGGCTGGCACCGGATCGTGGTCTCGGTCGCGGGCTCTTAGGTCCACGCCCGCGCATCCCGCCTGCGGTTGCGGGCGTGGTTCGGCGCCCGTACCATCGCCGGGTGACCCGCTGCGCCGGTGAGATCCTCGGCCGCCGCCATGCGCCTCTCCGCCGCGGAGCCTGCTGAGCCGTGGCCGTCGGATCGTCGAACAGCTTCGATCTCGTCGTCCTCGGCGCCGGCACCGGTGGCTACTCGGCGGCTTTCCGGGCCGCGCAGCTGGGCCTCAAGGTCGCCCTCGTGGACGCCTCCAAGATCGGCGGCACGTGCCTCCACGTCGGCTGCATCCCGACCAAGGCCATGCTCGAGTCGGCCGACCTCTACGCCAAGGTGAGGAAGGCCTCCGATTTCGGCATCACAACGGGTGAGACCTCGGTCGACTTCGCGGTCATCGCCAAGCGCCGAGGTCAGATCGTCGACCGCTTGACCAAGGGGCTGATGAGCCTGGTCAAGAAGAACCAGGTCGAGTTCATCCGCGGACGCGGCACGCTCAACGGCGGCAAGAAGATCGAGGTCGACCTCATCGGTGAGGACGACGCGCCTGCCGGACATCGGACGCTCGACGCGACCGACACGATCCTGGCCACCGGCAGCCGCGTCAAGTCTCTGCCCGGCCTCGAGCCGGACGGCAAGGTGATCGTGACCAGCGATGACATCATGACCTCCACCACGCTGCCGGCCAGCCTCATCGTGGTCGGTGGCGGGGCCGTCGGCGTGGAGTTCGCCAGCTTCTACGCCGATGTGGGCGTCAAGGTCACCGTCCTCGAGTACCTCTCCAACCTCGTGCCGCTCGAAGACCGCGAGGTCTCCGTGGAGCTGGAGCGGGCATTCAAACGCCGCGGCATCGATGTCGTCACGAACGCCCGCTTCGAGACCGAGGCCGTCAAGGTCGGCAAGGGGGCCCAGGGCGGGGTGACCATGCTGGTCGGCCCCGATGGCAAGGAGCCAGGCGAGCTGAAGGCGGATCAGATGCTGGTCGCGACCGGCCGGGCCGCCAACATCGACGATGTCGGGCTGGAGACCACGCGAGCGAAGGTGGACCGCGGCGTCGTCCTCGTGGATCCCAAGACGATGCGCACCGCCGAGCCGCACCTCTACGCCATCGGCGACATCATCGGCGGCCTCTGGTTGGCCCACGTGGCGGCGCACGAAGGCCTGGCTGCGGTAGCCTCGATCGTGGGCGCGGAGGCGGAGCCGGTCGACTACCTGAAGATGCCGCGCGGCACCTATTGCCGGCCGCAGATCGCCAGCATCGGGCGCAGCGAGGCCGAGTGCGAGCGCGACGGCATCCCGTTCAAGACCGGCAAGTTCCCATGGATCGCCAGCGGCAAGGCGCTCATCGGCGGCGACTACGAGGGCTTCGCCAAGGTCATCGCCCACAAGGAGACCGACGAGATCGTCGGGGTCCATCTCGTCGGGCCGCACGTGACCGACCTCATCTCCGAGGCCAGCACGGCGATGCTCCTCGAGGGCACAGCCTGGGAGCTCGGGGTGGCCGTTCATCCGCATCCGACGCTCTCCGAGGCGCTCGGTGAAGCCGCCATGGCCATCGAGGGCCGGGCGATCAACGCGTGAGCCGATGACCAGCCCGACTCGCGGTCGAGCCGCCGCCCGAACCGCAAGCGTCGACGTCGAGGGACGGCTGGGCGAGGACCTCGGCCTGACGCCCGAGCGCCTGCTCGAGATGTACCGGTTGATCTGGCTGACGCGGGCGCTCGACGAGCGGATGTGGATCCTCAATCGTGCGGGCAAGGTGCCCTTCGTCATCTCCGGCCAGGGCCACGAGGGGGCGCAAGTCGGCCTCTTCAGCGACCTCCGCCACGGGCAGGACTGGATGGTCCCCTACTACCGATCGGTGGCCGCGTGCCTGACCTTCGGCATGACGCCGCGCGAGATCATGCTCGCCCAGTTCGCCCGCGCCATCGATCCGAGCTCTGCCGGTCGCCAGATGCCCGGGCATTACGGCGGCGCCCAGCACAACATCATGTCCCAGTCGTCGCCTGTCGCGACCCAGGTCCTGCACGCCGTCGGCATCGCCCTGGCGGCCAAGATCCGTGGCACCGACCAGGTCGCCGTGACCGAGCTCGGGGAGGGGGCGAGCAACCAGGGCGACTTCCACGAAGGGCTCAACTTCGCCGGCATCCACAAGCTGCCCGTGGTCATCGTGGTCGAGAACAACGGCTACGCCATCAGCGTTCCGGCGAAGGCACAGAGCGCCGTCGAGGACATCGCATCGCGGGCCGCGGGGTACGCCATGCCTGGCGTCGTGGTCGACGGCACCGATGTCCTGGGCTGTTACCGAGTCGGGCGGGATGCCATCGCCCGGGCCCGGCGCGGCGACGGCCCGACGCTCATCGAGGCCAAGGTCACCCGGCTGACCGCGCACTCGTCGGACGACCAGCAAACGAAGTACCGCAGCGCCGAGGACCTCGAGGCCGGGCGGCAGCATGATCCGCTGCCACGCTTCCGAGGCGAGTTGCGCGACGGCGGCATCCTCGACGACGAGATCGAGGCGCGCATGGCCGACGACATCAAGGCGTCGGTCGAGGACGCCACGGACTGGGCCGAGGCCCAGCCCGAGCCGGATCCTGCGACGGCCGAGCGCCACGTCTTCTTCGAGCCCGAGGCCTGACCGCGGTGCCCATCCGCACGCTGGTCGAGACGATCCGCGAAACGCTCGCTGACGAGATGCGCCGCGACGAGACGATGATCATCCTGGGCGAGGACGTCGGCCGCAAAGGCGGCGTCTTCCTGGCCACCGACGGATTGTTCGGGGAGTTCGGTGGCGACCGGGTGATCGACACGCCGCTCAGCGAGTCGCTCATCGTGGGCGCCTCGATCGGGGCCGCCGTCAACGGCCTCCGTCCGGTGCCGGAGATCCAGTTCGCCGACTTCATCTTCCCGGCCTTCAACCAGATCGTGAGCGAGGCGGCGCGCCTGCGGTATCGGTCGAACGGCACCTTCGCCTGCCCGATGACCATCCGCGCGCCCTACGGTGGCGGTGTCCATGGTGCCCTCTATCACAGCCAGTCCGTCGAGGCCTTCTTCGCGCACGTCCCCGGCCTCAAGGTCGTGGTGCCTTCGACGCCGTACGACGCGCGCGGCCTGCTGCGGAGCAGTATCAGGGACCCCGACCCCGTCCTCTTCTTCGAGCACAAGAAGCTCTATCGCTCGGTGCGCGGAGAGGTTCCGGACACCGACTACGTGGTGCCGCTCGGCAAGGCGCAGGTGAGCCGCGCCGGCGATCACGTCACGGTCATCGCCTACGGCCTCATGGCCCACTACAGCCTCGAGGCCGCCGAGCTGGTCGCCACGGAGGACATCAGCGCCGAGGTCATCGACCTGCGCACGCTCTGCCCGCTCGACCGCGAGACCGTCCTGGCCTCAGTCCGCAAGACCGGCAAGGCGGTCATCGTCTATGAGGACAACCGCTTCGGCGGCTACGGGGCGGAGGTCGCGGCGATGATCGCCGAGGAGGCCTTCGACTACCTCGATGGGCCGGTGGTCCGCGTCGCCGGCCCCGATGTTCCGGGGGTGCCATACAACCACCGGCTCGAGGACTGGTTCATGGTCAGCCCCGACCAGATCGCCGACGCGATCCGGAAGCTCGCGGCGTACTGAGGACCTGAGGCGATGGGTCGCCTCGCCGAGCGGACCTTCCTGATCACCGGTTCGACCGGCATCGCCGGGGCGGCCGCTGCGATCATCGCCGCCGAAGGCGGCCGGGTGTTCGTGGCCTCGAAGACCGAAGCCCACAGCGCGGAGCTCGTTGACCGACTCCGGGCGACCGGGGCGGAGGCGGCATATGCCATGGCCGACCTGACCGACGAGGCGCAGGCCAACGCCGCGGTCGCCGCTTGCCAGGCGCGCTTCGGGCGGATCGACGGCCTGCTGTCCGTGGCCGGCGGTAGCGGCCGGCCCTTTGGCGACGGACCCGTCCACACGCTGACGGGTGAGGCATGGGACCAAACGCTGGCCCTCAACGCCCGTAGCCAGGCGCTCGTGCTGGCTGCCGTCCTGCGGACGATGCTCGAGCAGACGCCCGACGCCCAGGGCTCGCGCGGCACGGTCGTCCTCGTCTCCAGCGTCCTCGCGACGGACCCAGTCCCCGGCCTCTTCGCCACGCATGCCTACGCGGCATCGAAGGGGGCGATCGACGCGCTGGTGCGAACGACCGCCGCGACCTACGCTCAGCACGGGATCCGCGTCAACGGTCTCGCCTGTGCCTTGACCGACACACCCATGGCCGCGCGAGCCGCCGATGACCATGTGACGGTCGAGTTCGCCGCCCGGAAGCAGCCCCTCGCCGGAGGGTTGATCGACCCGTACGATGTGGCGCAGGCAGCCCGCTTCCTCCTCTCCGACGAATCGGCCATGATCACCGGGCAGCGGCTGGTCGTGGACGCCGGCTGGTCGGTGACTGCGGCGGAACCGCGCGTGGCAACACCGTGAGAGAGACCTCGCCCTCGACGAGGTTCCGGTCGCGTGACACCGGCCTCGTGACAGCTGCCCGATGAGCCTCGTCCCGCCGATCGTCCGCACCGTGCTCGGCGACATCCCGGCAGGGGACCTGGGCGTGACCTACGCCCACGAGCATCTCGTGATCGACGGCGGGCGGATGGTCGACATCTCGGGCGACTTCCTGCTCGCCGACGTGGGCAAGGCGGTCGCGGAGATCGGAACGGCTGCTCGCCTGGGCCTCTCGTCCGTGGTCGATGCCATGCCCTGCGACGTCGGGCGGAACGTCCTCAAGCTGGCCGAGATCTCGCGCCTCAGCGGGGTCCACGTGGTGGCGGCGACCGGCCTGCATCTCGCGACGTATTACCAGGACGATCACTGGAGCCTGGCCATGCCGCCCGAGACGCTCGCGGGGCGCTTCATCGCTGACGTCGTCGAGGGCATCGACGCCGACGACTACCGCGGTCCGACCATCCGGCGGACGCCCCACGCCGCCGGGGTCATCAAGGTCGCCGGTGGCCTCGATGGCCTCTCGGGATACGAGGCCAAGGCCTTCGAGGCGGCCGCCATGGCCCACATCGCGACCGGCTGCCCGATCCTGACCCACTGCACGGACGGGACCGCCGCGCTCGAACAGGTCCGCCTGCTGACCGGTGCGGGTGTGTCGCCCGACGCGATCACCCTCTCGCACACCGACAAGGTCGTCGATCGCGGCTACCACCGCGAGATCCTCGAGAGTGGCGTCTTCGTCGAGTACGACCAGGCCTTCCGCTGGCCCGGGGGCGCCGAGAACGGGACCTTGACCTTGCTCGCGTGGATGCTCGAGGACGGCTTCGGGGACCGGCTCATGCTCGGCCTGGACGCAGCCCGCCGGAGCTACTGGAGCGCGTACGGCGGCAAACCCGGCATGACCCACCTGCTGGGAGACTTCAGCGAGCAGATGGACGCGGCCGGCATCACGGCTCTGGCACGGGAGCGGATGTTCGTCGACAATCCGGCGCGCGCCTTTGCCTTCACCACCTCGGAGGCTTGACATGGATCGACGGCCGGGCGCCCTGCTGACGAGCACGACCGGCTCCTATGCCCGACCGTCCTGGCTGTTCGCCGGTCTGACCGCGGCTGAGCGCGGGGAGCTCGGGACCGCCGACGTCGCGGAGCTGCTCGACGATGCCGTGGACATGGCCATCCGCGAGCAGGAGGCTGCCGGCATCGACATCCTGACCGATGGCGAGATGCGCCGTGCAGGCTTCTTCACGGCCGCCTTCTACGGCCGCCTGACCGGCCTCAGGCCGCTACCGCCGGCGCGGCTCGTGGGCCCGAGTGGCCACGATCAGCAGCATCGCTTCGAGGTCCTCGAGCCGATCGCAGCGCCGACCGGCCTCGGGGTGGTGGCCGAGTACAGCTACGCGCGCGGCCGGACCGTCAGGCGGCTCAAGATGACCATCCCGGGGCCCTTCACGCTCTCCGGTCGCCTGACGAGTGGATCGGGCCACGTCTATCCGGATCGCATCGCGGCCGCCTGGGCCTTCGTGCCCATCCTCAACGCCGAGCTGCGTGCGATGGCCGCCGCGGGCGTGGACTTCGTCCAGGTGGACGAGCCGTCACCCGCCATCCATCCGGAGGCGCAAGCCGACTTCGCGGGCCTCCTCAACGCCACCCTCGACGGCGTCAGTGGTATGCGCGTGGCCGTCCACCTCTGCTTCGGCAACTATCTGGGACGGCCGCTCGCCAAGCGCATGTACCGGCCGGTCCTCGCCTCGATGCTCGCCTTCCACGCCGACGAGCTGGTCCTGGAGTTCGCCAACCGTGAGATGACCGAGCTCGACCTCCTGACCGAGATCGCGCCGCATCGCGACCTGGCCATCGGCGTCGTCGACGTCAAGAGCTACTACCTCGAGACAGCCGAGGACGTCGCCGAGCGCATCGACCAGGTGCTCGCCGCGGGGGTGCCGGCCGAGCGCCTGACACTGGTGCCGGACTGCGGCTTCAGCCAGACCGCGCGCTGGGCGGCGCGGGCCAAGCTGCACGCGCTCGTCGACGGCGCGCGGCTGGTCACGGGACGCTCCTGACGACGCCGGACAGCGTCCGGCGGCTGCCTGTTTCGCGAAAGCTCCGGATGGGGGAAACTACCGGCGGCAGCCGCATCCCTGTCCCGCGTCGGCTGGGACATGCCAGGAGGAGCAGACCGTGCCCAAGGTGACGATGCCCCAGCTCGGCGAGAGCGTGGCCGAGGGGACCATCGGGCGCTGGCTGAAGCAGGTCGGCGACCATGTCGACAAGTACGAGCCGATCGTCGAGGTCGTCACCGACAAGGTCAACGCAGAAGTGCCGTCGCCTTTCGAAGGGACACTCTCGGCGATCCTCGTCCAGGAGGGCGAGACGGTCGCCAACAACACCGAGATCGCGGTCATCGATGGCGCTGGCGACACGGCCGACGCGTCGGTTGCCGCCCCCGATCCCGCCGCCGCGTCCTCCGCGTCCGCCACCGCCGCTCCGCCCGTCGAACCGACTCCCACCAGCGATCCTGCGGCGTCCGCCGCCTCACCTGCGGCCACCGCCCCATCGCCGGCCGTGACCGGTGGCAATGGAGCCGCCAGTCACGGGCCCGCGGGCTCCGACGAGCGATCCGCGACGCCCGCCGACTACGAGGGACGAGTCACGCCCGCCGTGCGCCGCCTCGCCCGCGAGCACGAGATCGACCTCGCGCAGGTGCCAGGCACGGGGCACGCCGGGCGAGTCACGCGCGAGGACATCCTGGCGTACATCGAGCGCCGACGGACCGGCGCCCCGGAGTCCACCGCGGCGGTCGCGAAACCAGCGGCCGCGGCAACGACTCCCAGCGCAGCTCCGACCCTGAGCACGACCCCG